>JAWOIY010000041.1:0-22300 GCA_046484425.1 Desulfobacterales bacterium
GTTAACTCCGGAGAGCGGTACGCTCATCCGCTGTTTTCTTGTCTCCCGTTCCGGTTCTTCCCACGCGTTCAGATCAACGGCATGGCCGAGTGATGCGAGAAAGGAGAGCGTTTTTGCAAGATCTGTGATTCCCGATCGTTTTCCCAAAGACCCGTCCAAGGAGACGGCGTTAAAATTTTGATCCTTGAGTATCGATTTTACGAGGCCGGTCAGAACCGATTTGGGTCCGACCTCGACAAAGGTTCTCACGCCCATATTGAACAAATTCCTGATTTCGCTAACAAAGTTGACAGGGGACAGCAGGTGTTCGGCCAGTAGTTTTTTGGCTTTTTCAGGATCAGCCGGGTAGGGCTCGGCAGTGGTGTTGGAAAATACCGGAATATCCGAAGGCGAAATGTCAATGTTTTTCAACGCTCTGGCAAAGGGTTTTTGGGCGTCTTTGACCAGGTTGCTGTGAAATGCGGCGGAAACCGGGAGGCGTACGGTTTTAAACCCGTTTTCCATGCATCGTTTTTCAGCGACGTTGATGGCCTCCTGGGACCCGGACAAAACACCCTGGTCGGGACTGTTTCGATTGGCCAGAACCACGTCCGGTTCCATGTCCTTAATCATCGTTTCAAGTTCGTTCAGCGACGCTTTGACTGCCAGCATGCCCCCGTTATGACGATCATTGTTCCCGCCGGCTGCCGTCATCAAACGTCCTCGGGTTATGGACAGCGATAGAAATGTATCCAGATCGATCCATCCGGCGGCACAAAGAGCCGTGAGTTCACCGAAGCTGTGACCGCAGACGGCGTCGGGTTTAATTCCAAAATTTTGGAGGGTCTTCAGCATGGCTATGCTGACGGCGCCAATGGCCGGTTGGGCAATATCAGTTTTTTTCAGGGTTTCCTGCTGAAGGCGCCGCTCTTTTTCGTTTTGAGCCGGAATCGGGTAGATATAATCGGTTAACGCATCGGTACTTTGAAATATTTCGTTGGCATGCTCGAGAACGTTCATGGCATCCGGAAAAAAACAAACCAGATCGCGGCCCATATGGGGATACTGACTTCCCTGGCCCGGAAAAATAAATGCCATTTTACCGGATGGTTCGGGGCCGCCATAAAACATATTTTCAAGTTGCCAGGGATCTTTTGACGGTTGGCTTTCAAGGGTCCGGACGGCACGGTCAAAAAGGCCCGCAACATCTTCTGATGGTTTAAGAACCATTAAAAGCCGGCATGGATCCGATGCGGAAAAATTATGACGTGTTTTTGCCGCCGTTTTTGAAATCTCTTTCCGGGTTGCGTTGCTTTCTGTAACTGTTTTAAATCGTTTTATATCCTCTTTGAGTTGATGTGGGTTGGATGCGGAAAACGCCACGATTTCTTTGGATCCGTCCCAGGAGATTTCTTGTTTTTGTTTGTGGTATTCTTCGATCACCACATGAAAATTGCTTCCACCGAACCCGAATGCGCTGATTCCTGCCCGGCGCGGATGGGCTTTTTTCGAAAACCAGGGTCGGGTCCTGGTATTCAGGTAAAAGGGGCTTTGGTGAATATTCAGTTTGGGGTCCGGTTCTTCAATTTTCAAGGTGGGGGGGAGCATTTTGTGATAAACAGAAAGGACCGCTTTCATCAGACCCGCAGCGCCGGCCGCCGCTTTGGTATGTCCGATCATCGATTTAACGGAGCCGAGCGCACACCACCTGCTGCCATTGTTCGATTTGCAGAAAAGACTGTTTAAAGCCTGAAATTCGACCTCGTCGCCGACCCGGGTTCCGGTGCCGTGAGCTTCAATCAGTTCAATGGTGGATGAGTCCATGCCGGCTTCATTATAGGCCATCATGAGCGCCTTGACCTGTCCTTCGGCACTGGGTGAATAGATGCTCTGAGATTTTCCATCGCTGGATGATCCGACGCCCCTGATCACCGCATAGATTCTGTTGCCGTCTCTTCGGGCATCCTCAAGCCGTTTGAGTACAAAAAGCCCGATTCCTTCCCCCAGAACGGTGCCGTCGGCATTTTTTGAAAACGGCCGGGCATCTCCTGTGGGTGAAAGCACCATGGTTTTGGAAAAACACATGTGCATGAAGATATCGTTGAGCATGTCAACACCGCCGGTGATCACCGTGTCGCTTCTTCCTAAAGCAAGCTCCATGACTGCAAGATGGATAGCGCTCATGGAGCTGGCACAGGCGGCATCCACAACACAGTTCGTACCGCCGAGATCCAGACGATTGGAGATTCTGCCGGCAACGACATTCCCCAGCAGCCCCGGGAATGAATTTTCCTGCCAGGATACGTATGAATCGGATATTTTTTGGACAACCTCCTCGGTTTTTTGAGAATCAATCCCGGAATCTTCAAGGGCTCTTCGCCAGATGGGATGCCCCAGCCGCGCACCCAATGGAATGACGAGTTCCTGGGTTCCGGTGACACCGAGAATGACGCTGGTTCTGTTGCGGTTGAACGGCTCGTCTTTTCCGCTGAAGGCATTTTCAAGGGCCTTTTTTGCCACAGCCAGACTGAGGAGCTGGGAGGTGTCGGTGGCTTCAAGAGAAGACGGGGGGATGCCGAATTCGGTGGGGTCAAAAGAAAACGGGGAAATAAATCCACCCCGTGTGCAGTAAACATGGTCCGGTTTTTTAGGATCTGCGTCGAAAAAATCTTCCCCGGACCAGTGGGTTTTCGGCACTTCGGTGATGGCATCTTCACCCTGAAAGAGGAGCCGCTGGTATTCTTTAATCCCCTGGGATTTGGGGAACAGGCATCCCATGCCGATGATTGCGATTGGGGTTTGGGATGGTTTCTTGTTGTCCGTCGGTTTCAATGATTATCTTGTTCGAATTCGTGAACGGTTAACACTGAACGCATTTACTATTGGAAAAATTTTCTTTCTTAGTAATTTGACAATTATAATGCAAGTAAAAATTATTTGCAAGCAATTGGTGATATAATTATAGTTGACATATTGATATAACAAGTGGTCTATAAAATTCTTAGTTGTCAATTTTGTGCATTTTGTGACAAACATTTAAAAACAATCACAAAAACTTGAAAGGGCGAAAGCACGAAATAAAAAAACAGTCTTTTTTGTGTTCTAAAAATTTCGTGCTTTCGTGATAACTTTTTGTTTTGGTTCAGGTTTATCAGAGTTTGAATTTGTGACGGTTCAAAAAAACCAAACATGGCGAAACGGCTTCACTACTGACACTGGGTAGAAACACGACCATGTCATAGATTTATAATAAATTATGGGTTTAAAACGTGAGTTATGAATTTTAAACAATTAAGTTGATATATCAATATAACAAGTCATTGGAGGTTGACATGATCAAATTCTTTGCGAACCGCGAACTTTCCGAAAAATTGAATGTCAATTTAGCCAAGTGGAAACGCTGGTCCCGGGAATTTTTGCCGCCGGACCCATTGGGGGGGATGCAGTCCGGATATGCCAGACAGTACAACCCTGACGAGGCGTTTACGGTCTTTCTCGGGGGTCACATAGTGGCCGACTTGAAGTTTACGATTCCCGAAGCAAAGCAAATGATCCAAGATTTACAGCAGTGGTTTTCGGATAAGGGTTTTTACTATGATCTAAAGGGGAATGTCGCTCCAAATAACGGTATAGATGCGCTGGTTAAAAGCTATGTAATATTTATTCGGCGGGAGAAGGGGCCGGATAAGCGCTTCAAATTTATTTACACGGTCAGAGGCGTCATTTCAAATGAACCGGTCCAACACAAGGGTTTTGAAATCATGAAAAAATTGTATGTGGAAACATCCATAAACCGGATACAGGAAGAACCGTCGGAGGTGGACATGAATGTTGTAAAAACCCTGAATATCAGCGGTATGTTGGGTCGGTTTGTCGATGCCGTGGGGCTGGATCGGGTACATTATCCGGCGCTTAAATTTTAAGGATTTTAGGCGAGATGAATTCAGGGGTTGAGTGAAGGGAATCAAAATATAACGACTCGAATCTATGTGATGATTGTTAATCTTTGTGCCTTTTGTCAGTGATCCAAAAGCTCCCGGATCTTTTCAAGAGGCATGGGTGCAAAATTGTCCATACCGGGGGGCAAAACAACGCCTTGATGCTTCAGCCAGTTTACGCGGGTGATCACGGCGGCGCCATAAAGAAGGTTCATGGCAACGGTGACGGTATCACGGTTTCCAGGTTGTTCGAGAAAGGTACCTTTAACCCATTGATTGAACGCTCCCATGGACGGGCCGCACCATATCTGGTAATCGATTTTTCTGGACGGATCTCCGGCGTTGGCCCAGTTGGAGGATTGGCCGAGATAGGATCGAAACACAAGCGCCATCTTGTGTTTGGGGTCTCTTTCAGCCCGTTCTATCTGTTTAGGATCGTGGCGCGAGAAATAAGCTTTGGTCTGCTCCCATTCCTCCTGAAAGCTGCACCTGAAAAAATCGCGTTCCAAAATCTTTCTTTGTTTTTCGGGGATGCTCTCAAAATGGTCATGGCTGCGGTAGAGATCATAAAGTTTTGCGGCCCGAAGGGGAAACATGGTCCCCCGTTTTAGCACCTGGACCTTAACGCCCATTTCAAACATGTCCGCTGCAGGAGCCATGGTTACGTCTGCCTGGCCGGCTTCCGCCAGCATAAGGCGCACGGCTTCCGATGTTCCGGCTTCCACGCAGGATTGGTTGACGGAACCGGTAAGAATATAAGCGGCGCCCATGGCAAATGCCGCTGCAGCGGAGTACGGAGTTGCGATTCCGCCGGCAAGTCCCACACAGAGTGGATTTTTGTACTGGTATTTTCCGGCCAGTTCATCGCGCAAGGCGATCATGATCGGCAATAAGGCGATTGCCGGCCGGTTGTCGGTGTGGCCGCCGGAGTCCGCTTCAGCGGTCAAATCGTCAGCCATGGGGACCGATGCTGCGAGTTGCGCTTCTTCTTGGGTGATTATTTTTTTAGCGACCAACTGTGCCAGAAGCTTTTGCGGGGGTGGGGAGAAGTATTTTCCGGCCACTTCAACCCTGGAAACTTTAGCAATCACTTTGTTTGGACATACAACGGTTCCGTTTTCGTCACGATATATTCCCTTTACACGATAGTGCACCAGCGGAAGGGTTAAATCCAGATATGCCGACGTGCTGACCAGCCGAATACCGCGGTGTATATACAATTGGACCACGGCTGCTTCAAGTTCGGGGTCGTTGGGGCTGTGGATCAGATTGAAGCCAAAGGGGATGTCCTTTAAATTTTGCTGCAGCCGGTGGATGGCCGATTCTATTTGATCAAGGGCAAGACCGGCAGCACCGAAAAAACCCACCATTCCGGCTTTTCCGGCTGTTTCCACCATTCCGGCCGATGTGATGCCATTGGCCATTGCGCCCACAATATACGCATAGCGAAGATGGTGTTTATCCTTGAACTGCGCATCACCCAGATATTCGGGGTGCAGTGCCGGGGCGTATGCGCGTAGCGGAAAGGCCGGCGATTGAGTGGGGGCATCGCTGCCGATAATAATAGAACCACCCCTGCCAATACCCGGCAGACCATTGAGGTCCAGAAGATATACCGGCTGTTTGGCCCTTAAAATTGCCGATCGGAGCGCATGCTCTCCCGGTTCAGGCTCTCTGTGGTCCGGTAACCACCAACCGGCGATATTTTTTCGTTTCAATGCCTGCATTTAATATCCTGCGGGTCGAGCGTTAAAAAAGCGCATATTCTAAATCATCGTATGATGTATTGAACAAGAAGTTTGATGATGTCAAAAGAATCTGATAAATGACTTTTTACGAATTCATCAGGTTGAATAATACAATGAACCTGTTCGTGTCAACAGCATTGGCAGAGGTCCGGCAACTACCGGGTGTGTCACTTGCAAAAGTTTTAAAGGTTTTCCATTAATATCCGAAAATAACAATACACGGTTCAAATGGATCATCGTGTTGCGCGATGTGAAGGACAAATATACTCGGCGGCCCGGAAACGGGATGACGATAAACATTCAGGAGCGGTGTATGCAACTCGTGACGACCCATAAGAATACGGATTTTGATGCGCTGGCTTCGACCATAGCCGCAACAATTATGTATCCGGAAGCCATCCCGGTCCTTCCGAAAAATACAAATCCGAATGTTAAAGCCTTTTTATCCATTCACAAGGATATCTTTAAAATATCCTCCTTTGACGATATTAATCTTGCAGATGTGAAACGTTTAATTGTTGTTGACATCAACAGCTGGGGACGGATCGGAAGGCTCCAGAAACTTAAGAAGAAGAAAAATTTAGAGATCCACCTGTGGGATCATCATTCAAATGCCGGAGACATAAAACCCACATGGAAATGCCAGGAGCCGATGGGTGCAAACATTACCCTTATGATTCGGCAGTTAAAGGAGGAAAAGAAAATTTTAACCCCCATTCAGGCCACGCTTTTTTTGGCGGGCCTTTATGAGGATACTGGCAATCTTACCTTTCCCGCTTCAACAGCCGAAGATGCCTATGCCGCAGCGTATCTGCTTGAACACAAAGCCGATCTGAACATCATCAGTTCATTTTTGCGTCCCGTTTACGGAGAAAAACAGAAAAATGTTCTATTTAGGATGTTGGAATCTGCAAAGAGAGATACGGTGAACGGATACAGTGTCAGTTTTGGCAAATTGGATTTAAAAGAGTACGTGGATAATTTGGCTGTTGTGGTTCATATGTACAGGGAAATTCTCAACGTGGAGGCTGCCTTTGGTGTTTTTGTGGATGAGGATAAAGATAAATGCATGGTCATCGGCCGGAGTAATGCCGACGGCCTCAATATCGGCTCCATCATGCGGAGTATGGGTGGCGGCGGACACCCGGCCGCAGGTTCTGCGGTACTGAAATCCGTTAATCCGAATATTGTAGAGGAAATGATTCGAGCGCTGATCGAAGGGAATCAACAGTCATCCGTACAGATCAGCGATCTGATGTCTTTTCCTGTTTTTTCGGTACCGCCGAATACAAGCATGAAACAGGTGGCTTCGAAGCTAAAGGAAAGGGGCTGTACCGGCTTTCCGGTTGTAGAGGACGGAATACTTGTGGGCATGATTTCAAGAAGAGACTTTAAAAAATTAAAAAAAGAATCTCAATTAGAGGCCCCGGTGAAAGCATTTATGAGCACGAAGGTAACGACCATTGAACCTGGGAAGAGCCCGGCTCAGGCAGCCCGACTCATGGTTAAACACGACATTGGCAGGCTTCCCGTGGTGGACAATGGGAACATCATCGGAATACTGACGCGATCGGATACCATGCTCTATTTTTACGATCTTTTACCGGATTGAAAATAATAGGTCGGTATTCATTTTTTAGGAAAAGAATGCTGCCGCCTCTTTTTCATTCAGCGCCTGCCTGACCAACATGGCCAAATTGCGTCTGTCTATAGGTTTTTCAATGTATTTATGAAAACCTATTTTCTTTGATTTTTCTTCATCGATTTTTTCACTGAAACCGGTACACAGAATCGTCGGAATGTCGGGCCGAACTTTCAGGATTTCCAACCAAAATCAATATTTTTTTCACATCCGCGAAGAAGGCGCACTGCTGCTAGGTTACAATAAAAGAAACTAACAATCAGCTTGCTTTTTTTTAAAAATATACTATCATACCGAATAATCAATAAAGGCGCGTCTTTCATTGGCTTACCGGTTTCGTTCTGAAGGAAAGACCTGTTTGTCAAAGTGGCAACCTGCAGTTTGGAACCATGAGAATTCTTTGAAAGGAGGATGTCACTATGGCTAATGGAATTGTAAAATGGTTTAATAGTAAAAAGGGCTATGGCTTCATTGAGCAGGAAAATGGCCCGGATGTGTTTGTTCATCACTCAGGAATCAATGCAACCGGCTTCAAATCTCTCTATGAAGGCGACCGGGTTACCTTTGACATAGAGCAGGGTCAAAAAGGGCCGTCTGCAACAAATGTTAAAGTGGTTGTAGATTAATTTTTGGATTGATAAAAGGGTATTCTATTGAATATAAAGAGAATACCCTTTTTTATTTGGTCTTAAAAAAACCTGGTTCCCGCCCGTGCGTTGGGATCTAAGACCGGCCCGGATTCTTTTGCAATTATAAAGAAAGGAGAATGAAGTGGCTCAAATTGTGGCTGTCTATGGAAGCCCCAGACGGAGGGGGAATACCGCGACTTTGCTCAACCATGCCGTTCGGGGTGCTGTTGATGCCGGCGTCGAAGTCGATGAAGTCATTCTGAGAGATCTAAAGATATCACCTTGTCTTGAAATCTACGCTTGTAAAAAAGATGGACGATGCGCCATAAAAGACGATTTTCATCCTGTTGTGGACCAGATCCTGTCGGCGAAAGGATTAATTCTTGCCAGTCCCATATTTTTTTATACGGTGAGTTCTCACACAAAAATGCTAATGGATCGCTGCCAGTCGCTGTGGGTAAAAAAATATTGGATCGACAAGGTTCCCTTCGGCCAATGGGAGCCGAAACGCAAAGGACTCTTTATTGCGGTGGGGGCAACAAAAGGCAAAAAACTTTTTGACGGGACCCTTTTGACGGTCAAATATTTTTTCGATGTGCTGGACATGACGCTTTTTCGATCACTTTTGTACCGCGGGCTGGATTTTGAGGGGGATGTTTTAAAGTATCCGGAATATCTTGAAGCGGCATATCAGGCCGGACACGATCTTGCCAAGGCGCTTTGAACAATATAATACAATAAATCAGTTAATTGAAAGTTCGGGGTGTTTTTTTCGTCAAAAATTAAATGACCGCGGAACGGATAATCTTTTTTTTAAAAGCGTGTACTGTTTGAGTGGTTTAGGAATCGTTAGAAAGAACAGACGCATACCGAAACATTTTAACAGTAACAAAATATCTGCTATAAGTTGTACCCATTGTTTATATATTGCATTCTGTTCTTTCGTTACGATCCTTTAACCACGAGTTTACACGGTTTGAAAAAAAAGATTATCCATGGAGCGATCTAACACATAAAAGCACCCCGTAATTTATAATGGTTAAATGGTTATTTGCCGGAGCAAACCCTTAAGCTGCTGATCTAGTTTGACGGGGCTTGTTTTATGTTTTTCAGTGTATCCGCCAGCAATGCTTTCCCTGCCTCCGCCGTGCTCAGGTCATAAACCCCCGCAACAAATTTTCCTTCCTGTGCCACCATGATTTTCTGATGAAAAGGTTCTTTTGAAACAAAACTGTGCTTTCCGAATCCTTCCAGGGGCAGGCATTTTTCCCCGGATTTTTGTAAAAAATGCCTGTGCTGTTCCACGGCCTTTACGGCATCTTCGTATGAGGATAGAAATGCGATGAATACCGACATTTTTTCCCCTTTGACCTGATAGTCGCCGACGATTCCGGTGTCCAGAAAAGCATAGCCGAGTATGCCCCCCCTGATGTAACGCAGCGATCCGGGGATCCTTTTCTTTTCAGGAAGATATGAAAGCTCTACAGGCAAAGACGTGTCGCCCGGCAAATGTTCTGCAACCCTTGACGCCATATTTTTAAGGACGCCATTTTCTTTTTTGGTAGTGATATAGCCCTGTATTTCAACATAGAATCTGTCTTTAACAAAAGCAATGTAGTCATCCGTACCGACAGATGCCGCTGCGATGTTTAAAGAAGGCGCCTGGCTGTCTCTTCTTGACTGAAACACGCCAAAGGCATTCAACTTGTTTCCCATATCATAGATATCGATGGTTACAGCGTCGCTTTCTCCTGAAACAGGCGAGTAGTTTGCTCCGGTCAGCCCGACAAAACCATAGGCGATAAAAAAATCCGCTGCACCATCGATGTATTCAAAAAGGTTTTGAGGGATATATCGATAGGGTTTCCCTTCCGGTTTCCATCCCGGCACGGGCAAAACAGAATCAAAAATCGATTCAACGTTTGATCCGGCCGCACTGCTGATACATGTTCCGGCAAAAACTAAAAGAAGAATAAGAAGCCTTTTACAAAAGTATAAGGCGGGGTTCATTTTTCTTTTTTCAGATAAAAGTGGTATGTGCATATCGCATTCGCTCCGGTATGTTTATTCCATGGATACACTTGCATGTGGGGGTTGAACAGCTCATGCACGCCAGGGCGTTCTCTGCGGCCGACAGCTCCCGGTATGTCGTACGGCCAAGATCCGGATCCTTGTACCCTTCCCGGTACATGAGCGAACGGTGAACGGTGTGAATGTCTACGGCCTTTTTGCATGAAGACGCGCAGGCACCGCAACTTAAGCAGTAGTGATCCTTAATGGAATCGTAATATTTGGCAAGTGTTTTTCTGTCGCTCCAACCCAGCTTCATTCCGGTAACCCTGGTGTTTTCTTCAAGCTGCTGCCGGTTCACCATACCGGGTATGGCACAGTCCACAAAATCGCGATCCAGCACCCATTTCAGCGCTGCCTGATGCGGATTGAGAGATTCACTGGATCTCTGATCATATCCGCCCGCCTGGGTCTTCATGGCAACAATGCCCACATTTTTGTTGCGTGCGCGTTTCAGCGCATCCATATGCTCCGTTGAACTCTTATAATTCAAGGTCGCCAGAAACACATCGTAGGCATCGGTCTTTAAAGCCTGATCCACTGTGTCCACATAGGTCTTGCCGGCCGTATGAAAAGATATCCCCACAAAGCGTGCCTTCCCGGTTTTTTTCATTTTTTCAAGAAAGCCCAGCAATTCCTCATGGGCCGGCCAGGCCGAATCCTGAATGCTGTGGAGCAAAAGCACATCGACATAGTCGGTCTTCAGCCTTTTCAGGCTTTCTTCCATGTTTGCTTCCATGAATTTCTGATCAGCCAGAAGCTTTTCACCCCGGCGGTGATCGAAAGGGGGGATTTTCGTCGCAATAAAAACCTTTTCCCTTCCATGCTCCTTGACCACATCACCGAGCATCTTTTCATTATTGCCTTTCTGATAAAGGTGGGCGGTATCAAAATAATTTATCCCCAACTCCAGCGCCTCAAACAAAACAGCAGGCTCCGTAAGCCGCATTGCGCCGAAGCTGATCGCAGATACTTTTAATCCCGTTCTGCCCAATGTCCGGTATTCCATGGTTGCCTTGCCCCTGGCCGCATGCCTGTTCTGTGTTTTTACCGGAAGATGACGTGCAGAGAGAGGATTGACATACAGACCGCTGCAAGTGCAGGTAAGGGTAAGATTTCTTAAAAACCTTCGTCGTGTTAATTTTATTTGGGTCATTTTACCTCCAACCGGTCGAAGATGACATAACAATGTTTAAGATCGTAGAGGCTTTTTCCTATGCCCCAGTTTGCCCGGTTCCGTTTTCATAGACAACGATATCCGGTTTCTGTCAATATCAACACCGATAACCGTTACCCTGACGTTTTGGTTGACTCTGACGATATTCCCGGGATTTTTCACGTACCTGTCCGACAGTTCACTGATGTGGATCAGGCCATCCTGGTGTACGCCGATATCCGCAAAAGCGCCGAATGCAGTGACGTTGGTGATAATTCCCGGAAGTTTCATGCCAAGCTTTAGATCTTTGATTTCTTTAATGCCCTCTGCAAAAGAAAATGCTGAAAATGGTTCTCTCGGATCGCGTCCCGGTTTTGACAGCTCGTCCAATATGTCTTTCAGCGTGGGGATCCCGATGGTTTCCGTGACATACTTTGAAATGTTTATTTTCTTTTGCAGCGTTTCATCGGCCATTAAATCCGTTACTTCGCATCCAAGATCACGGGCCATGGCATCGACAATAGGATAGCTTTCCGGGTGCACTGCGCTTGCGTCCAGGGGATTGTTGGCTTCTGTTATCCTCAAGAAACCCGCCGACTGTTCAAAGGCCTTTGGGCCGAGCCGCGGTACATTCTTCAATTCCATCCTGGATCGAAACGGGGCGTTTTCGTTTCTGTAAGCGACGATATTTTTGGCCAGTTGATGACCCAGACCCGAGACGTACGTTAAAAGCTGGACGCTGGCCTGATTGACATCCACGCCGACACGATTTACGCAGCTGATCACCACATCATCCAGGGCATGTTTTAAGGAGGTCTGATCCACATCGTGCTGGTACTGGCCCACACCGATGGATTTCGGATCTATTTTGACCAGTTCGGAGAGGGGATCCATGAGTCGCCTGCCGATGGAAACGGCGCCGCGGATCGTCAGGTCAAGATCGGGGAATTCCTCACGGGCAATGGCCGACGATGAATAGACGGAAGCCCCGCTTTCATTAACCAAAACCACAGAAACGCCGTCAATGCCCAAACTTTTTACAAAATCTTCGGTTTCCCTTCCGGCGGTTCCGTTGCCCACGGCAATGGCTTCGATCTGATATTTCCGGCACAGCATTTTGACCGTTTGCGCGGCTTCCCCGGTCTTTTTTTCGGAGAGATGCGGGTATATGGTCTCATGGTGAAGGAATTTTCCCTGCCTGTCCAGGCAGACAACTTTACATCCTGTCCTGAACCCCGGATCAATCCCCATCACCCGCTTGGCCCCCAGGGGAGGGGCCAAGAGAAGCTGACGCAGGTTGTCTTCAAACACCCTGATGGCCTCGGAATCCGAGCGCTCTTTTGATGCCAGTCGTATTTCCGTTTCCATGGATCTCAAAAGGAGCCTTTTGTAGCTGTCGCGGATTGCAAATTTAACCTGTTCCGAATCCTTTCCCTTTCCCTTGACAAAAAGATCGTCCAGTATCTGTATGGCATCTTCTTCGGGCGGCGCCATGGTAAGATTCAAGATGTCTTCTCTCTCACCTCGCCGCATGGCGAGTATCCGGTGCGAAGGCGCTTTGGCAATGGGTTCTTCCCAGTCAAAGTAGTCTGTATACTTGGCGCCTTTGGGTTCCATTCCGGAAGCAACGGTGCTTTTGATGATCCCTTTTTCCATAAACAACCGGCGCAGCCGGTCTCTTGCCCGGGAATCCTCATTGATCCATTCCGCAATGATATGCCCGGCGCCGGCAAGTGCGTCCTCGGCAGAATCGACACCTTTTTCGGAGTCCACAAAATCGGTGGCGGTCGCATATGGATCGGTTCCGGTTTGCTCGTATATGATTTTTGCAAGGGGCTCAAGGCCTTTTTCCCTGGCAATGGTGGCTTTGGTCCGGCGTTTGGGGCGATAGGGGAGATAGATATCTTCGAGGACCGCCATGGTTTCGGCCGCAATAACCGCTGCTTTCAGTTCATCGGTAAGATGTCCGTGCGTCTCGAGGGATTTCAATACGGTTTCCCGGCGATGATCCAGCTCTTTGAGCTGGTTCAACCGGTCGCGAATCGCGGTTATTGCAACTTCATCCAGGCTCCCTGTCGCCTCCTTTCGATACCGTGCGACAAAGGGAATCGTTGCCCCTTCGTCGAGGAGCACCGAAACAGCCTGAACCTGTGACGCGGTTATACCGAGTTCTTTTGCGATTATGGATGGGTGTGTTTGTTCCATGATATGCTTCTGTCTATCGGATATGCTGAAGGCAAGGTAATGACAAGGTCCGATTCCTTATCATTAGAATAAAGAATTTTTTCAATTCCAATAATGATGACTTGATGAATTCGACTTTTCATGAATTCATCAATATTACTCTTATCAGTATACCATACATTGCAAATATTTTGATGTGTATTTTATTCGGTATCAAGTATTCTGAATCATTTCTGCCAGGGCTTTTAGTGCGATACTATAACCTTTTTTTCCCAATCCGGTGATCTGGGCGACGGCAACATCCGATATCATGGATTTGTGCCGAAACGGTTCCCTTTTGTATATATTGGAAATGTGTATTTCGATAATCGGAATGTCGAGGCTAAGCAATGCATCCCGGATGGCGATACTCGTGTGGGTAAACGCAGCAGGATTGATAATAATCCCTTTTTGAGTTGCGGCAGCCTCCTGGATTTTATCGACAATGGCCCCTTCGTGATTGGATTGGAAGGTTTCGACGGAAAGCCCCAGTGTTGTCCCCAGTTTTTCAAGTTCGAAATTGATTTCATCCAGGGTGGTCTCGCCGTATATTTCCGGCTCTCTTTTTCCCAGCATGTTCAGATTGGGCCCGTGGATGACCAAGATATTCGGCTTGATTTTCTCCTGATTCATCTGATTATTTTCTCCCTGGTTCGTGTTAACCTTTCTGTTCCAAAGTATATGAAAGAGAAAACAGAAAAGAGGATAGAGGAAACCACCCCGCCCGCCTCATCAGAGCAAGGGCGATGGCGGGCAGGGGATAAACATGGATATGTCGAAAATAAAGAAAGTTAGAAAGTGAAGAACAAGAAGATAAAAAAATGGGAAGGTAAGAAGGTCGGCATGTCTTAAAGCCTCCGACCTTCTGATTCTCTAACCTTCTTAACTTCTAATTACATTAGTGTCCATTTGTGATTATCTATTTTCTAATTCCTATTTCCTCTTTTCTAACAGAGTGATTACTCACCAATCAATTCTCTAAACTTGCCGATGGTTTCTTTATAATCCGGGCTTTTGAAAATTGCAGATCCTGCCACAAAGACATCCGCTCCGGCATCTGATATGTTTTTGATGGTTTTTTCATTTACGCCACCGTCAATCTCGATCAGTACGGACAGTCCACGGTTCTGAATCATTTTGCGAAGGGCACGGATTTTGTCGATACTGTTGGGTATGAATTTCTGGCCGCCGAACCCCGGGTTTACGCTCATGATCATGACGAGGTCCACATCTTCGATGATCCAGTCAATGGCGGATAGCGGTGTTGAGGGGTTCAGCACCACACCGGCACGCAGGTTCAAAGTTTTTATCATCTGGATGGTCCGGTTTAAATGGATGCAGGCTTCCGCCTGAACTGAAATCAGGCCGGCGCCCGCTTTGGCAAAGTCTTCAATATATCGATCCGGATTCTCAATCATCAGGTGTACGTCAAGGGGCAGGGAGGTGATTCGCCTTGCAGCTTCGACAATTAAAGGGCCGATGGTGATGTTGGGCACAAAATGGCCGTCCATGACATCCACATGTATCCAGTCGGCTCCGGCTTTTTCGACAGAACGTATCTCATCACCCAGTTTTGAGAAATCAGCGGACAGTATCGAGGGGGCAATATATTTCATTTTTGAGACTCCCGTACCGGAAAATTCGAAAATCAATGAATATCAAACAGTTTTGTCCGCAATATTGCCATGATAAATACACCGTGTCAAGTGTCAGAAATCCAAACCAATGGGAAAAAGCATCTCACTTCGGTATAGCGAAGCGACGGCGTGTTTCTCTTGAAAAACGAATAGCATATTGAAATTCCAAATATCAAATCCCAAATAACAAACAAACCCCAATGACCGAAATTCAAATATCCAAACAATGTTGTCTTGAAGGGTTTTGATCATTGAGTATTTGAATTTGGGATTTATTTGTAATTTGGTGCTTGGAATTTGTATTTTTTGACACCATACTCCAAAGCAGAACCATCAATCTCTGATTCCTGCAATGCGCGGGTTTTTCAAGACCCAATAAAATACGTTTTCCCAAACTCTACCCTTCATCATAAACCTGGGTCTTTATCAATTGATCATCCTCGTAAAGAAAAAGGGTGGCATTGTTATCATTGGGAATGATGAGCCAGATTTCCTCTCCGGGTTGTATGAATTCGTCGAATATCGTGTTCGAAACACCGTAACTGTTTAACACAACCCGGATACGTCTTTTTAAAAACCCATCATTGAGTCTGTACCTGAAAAGGCTTCCACTTTGGGAACCCGGTGAATACCCATGATCTTTGCTCCCGGGTTTTCTGTTGATAACCAGATGGACCGTACTCCCTTCGGTCACATTATAACCGGATAACGGTTCCTGGGTAATAATCGTGTTCAAGGGTCTGTCTTTGTAGAAAACAGGCTTTATTTCTCCAAGTATCAGATTGTTGCCTTCGATCAGCGGAATGGCACTGTCAAGAAAGCGCCCTTTTAGATCCGGCATCTTATAGTCCTGGGGCCGTATCCCAATGCTCACAAGGAGATTGACGCATTCGCTCCGGGTTGTCATGGTACCGGCGGAAGGGACGTGGGTAATAACCGAGTCTTTTTTTATACTGGTGCTGTAAGTAAGGGTTGTCTCCCCTCGGCACAAACCATTTTCTTCCAAAATGATCCGGGCCTGCTGCACAGACAGCTTTTCAAGATTGGGCATCGGGATGGACTTCGGGCCTTTTGAGATGATGATCCTGACACTCCGCCCTTTCTTTATTTCCGATCCGGGTTCCGGTTCCTGAAAAACAACATTGTTTTTGGGCACATCGGAGCTGTACTCCGACCCTTCAACCTTTGTGTTGAGTTCCAAATCGGTTAATAATTCAAGCACATAAACAACCTCTTTTCCAACCAGCCGGGGCACAACTACTGTGTCTTCACTCTTTATGATCAACGTGAGGGTCAGGTAGGCGCTAGCCCCCACAACGAGGACAAACATAAAAAACAACGCACCTGTTTTTACGATTCGCGGGATCACTTTGCCCGTCTCATACGGACGGCAAAAAAGCTGTCCATATCGTGAAGATGTGGAAACGTCCTGAAATATCCGTTTCCGGTTAAAAGGGAACGTGCTTTTAAGGGTAAGCCGCCTGGATTTATTTCTATAGCAAAATCTTGATGTTTATTCAAAAAACCTTTTATCACGAATTCATTTTCTTCGGGTTCCGTGCTGCAGACACAATATACCAGAATGCCGGAGGGTTCGACATGCGCCGCCAGTTGATCCAGAAACATCGACTGCCGATTTGAGTTGCGCATCAAATCCTGTTCCGATATGCGCCATTTTGTGTCCGGATTTCTCCTTAAAACACCCAGACCGGAGCAGGGTGCATCCAATAGAATTCGGTCGAATTTTCCAATATGTTTACTACCGGCAATGTCATTTAAATCATGGGTGATGGGTGTGACCATTGAAACTCCAAGCCGATGCATTTCGGACTTCAGGCGCATCAGTTTCTTTTCATTATTGTCCAGGGCAACCAACTTCCCTCGGTTTTTCATCATTTGGGAGATATGCCCTGTCTTTCCGCCGAGACCGGCGCATGCATCTAAAACAGTTTCACCCGGCTGAGGATTCAACATAAATGTAACCAGCTGGGCGGCCTCATCCTGAACCTGAAACAGCCCGTCTTCAAATGCTTTTATTTCCGGGATGGATTTTTTGGGGTTGAAGAAAAAGACACCGTCCGGCGCATAATGTGTCAGTTCAACCTTTTCGGCATCTTTTTCAAGAATTTTCAACAGGATTTCACGACGGATCTTCAAGGTATTGCAGCGAACGGTTAAGGGCGGAATCGTATTGATTGCGTCACAGAGCAGGCCGGTATCTTTCAATCCGAACCGATCCAGCCATCTTTCAATAAGCCAATTTGGAAATGATTTTTTCACGGCCAGGGCGGATACCGGATCGCTGTTCTCATCAGGTAAGGGAACCTGATTATGGTTTCTGGCGGCATTTCGCAAGAGTCCGTTTGCGAAACGAACAACGTAAGGTGCGGCGAAAGACTTCGCCATTTCAACCGAGGTATTAACTGCGGCGGACACAGGTATCCTGTCCAGATAGATTATCTGAAAAAGTCCGAGCCGCAAGACGTTTAGAACTTTAGGATCGATTTTGTCCATGCGGGTTTTGGAAAAATAATCGATGATCCAATCGAGCCTCCTCCTCCATCTTAGAACACCGTATACCAAAGCCTGTAGCAAAGAGCGGTCCTTTTTCGAAAAAAAAGGCTGCTGAGAGAGAACCTCATCCAATATGTTGTCTAAAGTATTGTCCCCTTGATCCAGGGTGTTCAGGATATCTAAAGATGCTGTGCGAGCAGTTTTCACCATTGGTTTAATGTCTCGGAAATTCTATATCTTATTGAATTTTTTAGTGGTTTAAGAGGTGCGTTCTTTTTTTCGGCCACATGGAACGGTGGAATGTTGGAATAATGGAATATTGGGTCTTAAAGCGGAAAAAGTCTTTCATGTTGGGCGTAGCTGAAAGCGAAAACCAATTATAAAAAACGACAGACTACATTTAAACCCATAATTCCAACCTTCCATAATTCCAATATTCCAATTGGGGCGAAGCTCTTAATTCCTCTTTCCTGACATTCATATCAGCGCAAATGTGTCCCGGGAGACAAGTCATATCCCCGAAGGAAATCCTTAATCAAAAGCCGCTTCCCAGACTCCTCTTGAATTTCCATAATAGACAGAACCCCTTTGCCGGTGGCGATCCAAAGTTCATCGGGGAATCCTTTTATTATTGTGCCGGGAGTTCCGGAGGTGTCCATTAAAATGGCCTTTGCCCTGAAAATTTTGAGGCGTTTTCCCTCATGAAAGGTAAAGGCACCGGGCCATGGCGTCATTCCGCGGATGAAGGCTTCAATGTCCTTGGCCGGTCTTTCCCAGTTTATACGGCCGTCATTTTTTTTAAGTAAGGGTGCATAAGTGGCTTGGGTGTGATCCTGCGGGACCGGAAGGATGTTACCGGTCTCGAAAGCGTCCAGGGTTTGAATGAGAAGATCTGCACCAAGATCCGCCAGGCGGTCATGAAGCGTTTCCGAGGTATCGTCGGATGCTATTTCAAGTTCGGTAGAAAGGAGAATATCACCGGTATCCATGCCTTCGTCCATTAGCATCGTCGTGACACCGGTCTTGTTTTCTCCATTGATGACAGCCCACTGGATCGGTGCAGGCCCGCGATATTTTGGGAGAAGGGATGCGTGAATATTGATGGTTGCAATCCTGGGTATATCGAGAATGTTTTTCCGAAGGATATGGCCGAAAGCAACCACCACGATAAAGTCAGGTTCGTGTTTTGCGATGATGTTCGAAAATTCGGTGGATCCGACGGACAGCGGCTGAACAACCATGTAGCCAAAATTTATGGCAGCCTCTTTAACCGGCGAAAGGGCGAGTTTGCGCCCCCGTCCTTTCGGGCGGTCCGGCCGGGTTACTACCAGAACCACGTTTTCTCCGTTTTTATGAAGGGCTTTTAAGGCAGGGACTGCAAAATCCGGTGTCCCCATGAATATGATTCTGGCCTTTTGTGTCATTGTTTTTGGGTAAGAATTTAGCCTTTTGAAAATGAATCGCTTCAGGTATGCTTAAATTTTTTCTGAAAGAACTCGCAGGTAACGGTTCGTAATGAAAAAACAGGTTTTAGCTCCCGAGAATGGTTTTGGTTTTAAGGCCATATCGTCGCACTTAATCAAATCCGGAATGGTTTTTTCATAACGAGCCGTAATCCACTCAAACAGCTTCCAGTAAAAATTTAAGCACACCTGAAGCTTTCTAAAAGCAGAATTGTTTTAGAAATCTAAACAGTTACGATTTTTTTAAATTTTTTAGCACCCTTCTTTTGTATATTCCCCTTTTTAAGGAACTGATCCGGTCTATGAATAAGATACCGTTTAAATGGTCAATTTCGTGCTGAAGCACCACGGAGAGAAACCCTTCAGCTTCTATCCGCAGCAGTTTCTCGTTTCTGTCATACCCTTCCACGATAATTGACGCCGCTCGTTTGACATCGGATCTGAAATCAGGGACACTCAGGCACCCTTCATCTTCTGAAATGATACTTCCTTCACTTGAAATGATTCTGGGGTTGATCAGCACCTGTAAGCGCCGTTCCTGGTCTCTGGGTGAAACATCGTATACGAGAAGGCTATTGTTAACGCCGATTTGTATTGCCGCCAGACCGACTCCCGGTGCCTGATACATCGTTGCAGCCATATCTTCAATCAGGTCCTGGATATTGCCATCGATGTTTTCAATCGGCCGGGTCGGCTGGCTGAGGAATTTGTCCGGATATGTTACGATTTCCAGTATGGTCATAAGGTGACCTCGTAAAAGCGCCTATTTTGGCTTTAAATCCTCCAGATTCATCAAATCGTCTGTTTTTTCTCTATAGGATACCTGCCATATATTTACACTGGTTATCATTGCCGAAACAAGCCCTGCAAAAACAACCGGGAATATTTGAATGGCATGATTTGCCAAAGTAAAACCGGCGGCATCTTTGGATGAAACCCCAAAGAGCAGCAGAGCAAAGACACCCCCTGCTTCCCAAATTCCCCAGTAGCCGGGAACAGAAGGAAGCGCGATAAAGAAACAGATGATGACCATCATCGCTGTGATCTCGATAAAAGACAATTCAATGCCCGGGCAGCCCAATGACACCAAATAATATGAAAAAGCTGCAAGACCCCAAACCAGAACAGACAGACTGAAACAGGCACACATTTTCATGGGGTATTTGACCAGTGTAAATCCGGCGGCAAAATTTTCAACGATACTCACAAAAGGTTCGCTGATGTTCCTTTTTATCTTCTTTTTAAAGTCAGGTCCGGCAAAAAAAAACATCCTTGGCATCCGGGTGATGAGATCGTTTATCAAGTTCCGGGTTTTGTTGAAGGCCACCAGGGCAATTCCCGCAATAAGCAGCAGGAGCAGCTTGAATGTTCCTTTACCGACAGTCATCAGTGTTGCTTTGTTGAGATGGTACTTGCCGAAAACAATATCAAGACCCGGGTCTATCTCAATGTTGACAAGAAGCACCGCAAAGAGAATAATCAACATGCCGACATCAAACACCCGCTCGGCGGCGACCGTTGCAAGACCTGTGGAAAACGGAATATTTTCCTTTCTTTGCAAAATAGCCGGTCTTGCGACTTCTCCCACTCTCCCTGGGAGGATACAGTTAATCATGAAACCGATCATCAGCGGATGAAATGACTGCCAGAAACTTATTTTACGGGCCGATTCGAGTATGATCTTCCATCGATATGCCCTCAGGGCGAAGCTTAACAGGATAACTGCAACAGCCGGGGGTATCCATACATAATTGATGGATGCAAAATAGGTGACAAGATCATTAAACGGGACATTTCTAAAGGCCAGATAAAGCGCCAGAATAGAGACTATCAGCCCCAGGATCAGTGAAACCCCTATTTTTTTTCCCATTTTGAGCAATAGCCCGTCATGAAAGGATGTTGCGTGCCTTTACGATATCCTTTTTTATTTGGTCAGAAAGTTCGGAAATCCCCGAAAATTTCTTCTCATCCCTGATGCGTCGTACAAAATTAACCCGGATTTTTTGGCCGTAAATGTTGTCATTAAAGTCGAGAATATGGACTTCCACTGAAAAGACATGATCGTCAAAAGTGGGGCTGTAGCCTATATTGGCAACGCCTCGAAGCATTTTCCCCATACATTCCACCGTAACCGCGTAAACACCGTTTTTTGGGCAAAGTTCGTCTTGAAGGTTAATATTTGCCGTGGGAAATCCAAGTAGTTTCCCACCCCTGTTGCGTCCGGTAGTGACAATCCCCCTAATCTGATAATAACGACCCAATAATTTTTTGGCCTCATCCACCTTGCCCGCCATGACAAGTTCACGTGTTCGCGTACTGCTGATTCGACCCGGCCCATTTTTTGACGTCTGAATCCAGTCGGCAACGATGACTTCAAATCCCAAATTCTTTGCGTATGTTTGTAATAGAGCTATGTCTCCTTCACGATTTTTACCAAAGGTATAATCCTCACCCACGACAATGGCTTTCATACCGATTGATTTTAACAGGATATCTTCCACAAATTCCTTTGCCGATATTGCCGCAAATTCCTTGGAGAAGGGGACGCAGATCAAAACATCAACACCGGAGTTTTCAATCAGCTCGACCTTCTGTTCATAGAGGGTAATGAGCGGCAGATGCCCGTTTTGTTTTAAAACACGGACCGGATGGGGTTCAAAGGTCATGACGATTGACGTGCCGTGAAGGGCCTCAGCTTTTTCGATCACCTCACGAAAAAGGGCTTGATGTCCGATATGAACACCATCGAAATTCCCGATGGTAATTACAGCATTTTTAAATGGTTTTTCAATCTTATTGATATGTTTAATGAGTTCCATTCTAATTTTTCCCGGTAATGAATATCGGTCTTGACAAATTTAAAAAATAATATATATAAAATATTCTTTATATTAAATCAATCTTTAATAATCATGTACATGCCGAAGTGGCGGAATTGGTAGACGCGCTAGGTTCAGGGTCTAGTGGGGGTTTCTCCGTGGGAGTTCGAGTCTCCCCTTCGGCACCACAAAAAAATACCGTTCCTTAAGCCATTGCCCTTATTCCAGTAAGGAAGGGCTTTTTTTGTTTTGAGGTTTATTTTTCCGATTAAAGGATTATGTTATAAAGATCAAACTGATCGAAGGGACGGAGTGTTTTTTATTTGTTAGATCGCTTCATGGACAATTCTTTTTTTAAAACCGTGTAAACTCGCGGTTAAAGGATCGTAAGGAAAGAACAGAATACCATATAAAAATAATGGCTGGGGTTTAGGGCAAATGCTTTCTTACTGATTAAATATTTCTGTGTTCGTCTGTTCTTT
>JAWOIY010000055.1:0-10676 GCA_046484425.1 Desulfobacterales bacterium
GTCTCCGGCAAGGACACCCAGTCCGCCGGCAAAAATGGGAATATTTTCATTGACACCGAATTCCATTGAAAAATAGGCGACCGGCCCCATTTTTTCGTAAAGTGAACTGGACGGTTCCACATTTTCGACAACCCGTTTTGTAAAACGATCTTTGACCCGTTGCAAATGCGCCAAAAAACTGTCATCTTCGGCAAGTTCCCCCAAACGCTCCTGACTGACATGGGACAAAAGATAAATCGGATTCCCTTTGGATTCTATCCAAACCTGCGGTTCAACGCGCCGAAACAGCGTTATTGCATCCTGTTTCCAGCACCACCAGAGATTTCGGGACAGCACTTCCAAAAAGGCCAACGATTTCGGTATAGAGGGATAGATCTGGTATGTGAGAATACGTTTCACGAATGCCTCCCTATCTTGCGTAAATTGGTGAACTTTAAAAAGTCAACGATTCCTATATCATTTTTTTAGATACATTGAAAATTGACAAACTCGTAAAAAGTCTTTTGCGAGCGACATTTGAGCATCTGGGGAATCAGCGTTTCAAGCGGTGAAGCGTTAAAAATTTCAAGCTGTTTGAGGCGCTTGCGCCGAGTTCTTGAAATTTAGCGGCACCGATGGAAACGTCCCCAAATGGTCACGGAGCGAGCAATATCGACTTTTTACGAAACCATCAAAATTAGGATTCAGAAAAAAGCAGAACTGAGCGATGAGACAAAAATTATCATATCATCTTTGCATATCCTTACGTAAACTTAACAATGGAACCGGGCAGTGACGGAACATTTTTTCCGCGGTCGTGCCGAAAAGAATGCCCGCAAGATTGCCGCGGCCCTTTCTCCCCATAACCACAAGATCAGCCCCTCTATCCTTAACAGCCTGTATCAGCTCACGAAACGGGACACCTATCTTTATCTTTATATCCACCGTAAGGTGTTCGGCAGATATCTCTTTGATCATTTTCTCGATGCTTTCCGATCGATCCCTTATCGCATCTTTAATAAATTTGTCCGCAGAAAAACTGGCGCTTTCCATTTCCGCCCGCAGAAGTGCATCCACATCTCTTTGGTTGATGACATTGACGACCATCAGAACGCTTTCTAATTCATCGGCCAATTCAGCAGCATATTCCAAAGCTTCCTTCGCGAAGTCGGAAAAGTCATAGGCAACCATGATTGTTCGAATTTTTGTCATTTTTTCACCCCATGCTTTCGTCAATTCTGACCGGGCTTTCTCAGATGGTTCCAATTATGACGGTACCGGACCCCGGGAAAAAGAAACGCCGGCATCAACCCTCGGAGAAACTGATTACACTGTTATAAGTTCCGAAGCGGTTGGGACGTCGCCGGTGGTTTCGGGGATCTTCTTTCCACTGTCCATCGACTAAAAATTTGTATTCATGGTGCCCGGGAGAAAGCACCACCCGTTTATTCCATATCCCGTTTTCATCCTTTCGCATGGGGTGTTTTCCCGGACGCCAATCGTTGAAATCTCCTACCAAGAAAACCTCCTTGGCCTCGGCAGCTTCCAATGAAAACGTCCAGCTTCGCCGTTTGATTTTCTCTATTGAGTTCACTTTAGCCATGTCATACCTCCTTGTACATATTTTGTGTTTTTTTAAGAGATTAAACGCAAACGACATGCCAGGAATGAAGTATTGTGACAGTATGAAGTAACATCTTGATAAGTCAGCCTATTTTTTGAGAATGCACGGACTTTTTATTTCGGATGAGAAGGGCGTTAGTGTCGAACTTTTTTACAAAATGTAAAAGAATTAAAATTAATTCGAAACTTTTGGGATTGGCTTCAGCTCATTTCGCGCTAAAAAAACAAATTGATCTATCCGTATCCTTTTATGTCTGTAGCTGTATACCTTTTTGAAAAAACCGGTTTTTAGCTTCTGAGAATGGTTTTGATTTTAGGCAATATAATTGCAATCAAACCAATCCGGAATGGTTTTTTCATAACGAGCCGTTATTTACAACTTCTTTCAGAAAAAATCTAAGCAAACCTGGAACGAACATTTTCAAAACGCTAAACACTTACTTATATCTTTATTTTTTTCTGGACAAAAATATGCACTCACTTGACCGTATAAGGATTAATAACCAACACAGGAATAGGTGATTTCTTCACCATTTTTTCAGCCACACTCCCAAATATCGTGTGGTCCAATCCTTTACGACCGTGTGTCCCCATAATCAGAAGGTCTATATCTTCAGATTCAATGACTTTTAGAATTTCATCGATAGGGTCTCCGGAAACGACATTTTTTTGAAAATTAGGACAGCTTTGTAACTGATTTTCACAAACTTCGTCCATGGCCTTTTTAGAAGCTTCAACGGCTTCATTTTGGAATTTATCCATAGAAGTGTGGGGAACATAAAGCTTACCCCATTTGTTAAGATCCTGCACTACATGTAGCAGGTAAATTATACTGTTGTATTTCTCGGAAATCGACAACACATAAGGCAGAATTTTTGACGAATTTGCTGACAAATCCAATGGAAAAAGAATCTTTTTTATTTCTATCATAGCATTAACCTCCTTTATCTTTTATCGTTACAAACGTGGATCAATATGACCTGGGCCGCCGCACTCCGGAGTGTAGCAGGTGACATCAACAAAATCACACTTTTCGCCACATTCAGGACAAACGTTCGGCGGTTTTCCGGCCGTAATGAGAAATCCACACTTTGAACATTTCCAGTAGGTCAAACCACATTGAGGACAGATATCCCCCACAAACCTCCCTTCGGCCGTGTAGCCGCAAAGTGCGCATGCATATTTTTCTTGTTTTTTTTCCATTTCATTTTCCCCCTGTTTCTTTAATTGTCCTTTCTAATGTTTGAATACATTGAAAAAATCTACGATAACCCCAGGACAATAAAAATGAGGCGCTATTCATTGCAACCACCAGATTTATTCTCGTGTCATGGTAGCTCCACATTTAGAACAGTGCTGCTCATAGCAGGGAGTTCCCAATTGGTGACGTACTTTTTCACCACACTTTGGGCAGATACACGATCCGCCGGGTCCGGCGCCAAAACCATCACCACGACCGCGGCCTCCTCTGCGCGAGCCCTTGCCGCTTCCTGTACCCGATCCCTGGCCACTTGGGCCAGTTCCATCGCCTCTGGGCATTTTACTCACCTCCTTTAAATCATAGATCCTGGATTTTGGATCTTTGATACTGGCTTCTTCAATTAAATGAAAATAACGATATGAATATCCATATATTCTTATCTTTTATGACTTTTTAGTAGCATAAATTATGCCACAAATTCATAACCTCAATTTAAACTAATTTTTCAATAAGTTATTATAATTGATTATTTTAATTAATTCTGTAACACAGCAAAATTTCGAAAAATTTCGAAATTCCATTTCGAAATTTTTCGAAATCAAACACATCATCCCGGATTGTGTAAATAGGCAAGTATAGATATGGGAAGAAGGCCATCAACGAATAAAGTTAAGATAATCGAGTGACTTTAGGACATTTTGGAAACCTGTGTAACGGATAATAACGGTTTTTTGATTTTATGGCACACTTTGTGCTGATTAATGGTTGATAAATTGGTAAAAAGTCGTTATTCAACTTTTTGCGAGACTATGAATCCTTTCGTTCTAAAGAACGGAACTTTCTGGGAGCACTCCGGTCAACAATTGACAAAATCATCCGGTGTTATTTAAGGGAACATCTCCGGAAATACCATATTATTCACTATTCCATACAGAAACAGAATAAAATGACAGCAATCCTATCTCAAAAGGTCCTCCGGGAAATGGCTTCCCGATGGCTTTCCCCATCCCAGAGCCATCATCCCTTAAGAATTCATACGGACACTACGGAATTTTTTAAAATAGAATATAACGATGTCGTCGTTTTAAACAGAAAACCTTATCTTATTCGTCATAATGCCAAGGAGGGACGTTTTGGGCTGGATGACGAAGTTAAATTTTGGGTAAAACGTGCCATCGATCTTGAAACCGGTAGCCTGAAAATCATCAAGCTTGTCTTTTACGAAACGTTTAAAACACGGGTCGGGGGAATCGAATTCGAGTGTTTTCGCAGCCCCAAAAAGGAGGCCCGTATATTGGATGTGATCGCCGGTCATGAGAACTTCATGCATGGATATTCAATCGAGGATAAAAAGGGTAATATCGTTCGCGTGCTTGATTATATATTTGGGAAATCCGTCAATGCCTATATCGAAAGTTTACAGATGGATCACCACGCCTATTTTTACAATTTATTCCCCGGCATTCTGAGTAATTTTATTGAATGTATCGAGGCGATCCGGTTTCTCCACCAACATGGTGAAAAACATGGAGATATTCGGCGAGACCATATATTGATCGACCGTGATAGCGGGCGGTACCGCTGGATTGATTTTGATTTTAACTATCGCCATCGGGAAAACATCTACGGTTACGATCTTTTTGGTCTGGGCAATGTTTTGGTATTTTTGGTGGGCATGGGGGATGTGCTGCTGCTGGATCTAAGGAATCAGAATCATCCTGCTCTGGATGGGCTACGGGAAGAAGATGTTAATATCGTGTTTAATAACCGCGTTGCCAATCTCCAAAAGATTTACCCTTACATACCCGAATCACTCAACCGGGTGTTGATGCATTTTTCTAAAGGTGCCAACTGGTTTTATGAAAACACAACACAGTTGCTGGATGATTTGAGAGAATTCAAAACGTCGATCTGAATGTTCCAAAAATATTTAATCCAAAAAAACTTTAGATTATGGAGGTCAATGCATGATTGATATGGACAAAATTTATAACAAGAATATCCTGATTGCCGTGGACGAGTCAGAAAACGCTCGACGGGCAGTTTCCTATGTGGGCCAGCTTTTGAAAGGCGTAAAAGGCTTTAAAATATTGATTCTGCATGTCATCAGTCAACCGGAAGAGGATTACTTTCCAACGTCTACTGAAAAAGAGAAATGGCTCAAAAAGTATAAGCTGAAAGTCGATGTCATGTTGGAGAACTATCGCCAGATGTTGATACGTGAAGACTTTGACCCGGGTGATGTATCGGTACGTTCAACCCTTCGTTACTGTCCTTCCATGGCGGAGTGTATTTTGGCAGAGCGGGATGGGACGGAATACAGCACCATTGTGGTTGGCAGACAGGGGATTTCACGAAGTGAAGAGTTCCTATTTGGCAGTGTTTCCAGCAAGATTGTCACTCATGCGCGCAACTGCACGGTCTGGGTCGTGGAATGATTATAGAAGCCGGCTGATAAAAGAAGATAATAAGAACATTTCCAGTAGCGATGCCGTTTCTCTATCTTTGTATTTCCGCTGGCTTAAACGGATTAATTTCCACCTGAGGAATATTTTATCCAGCGTTGTCAATCCCTTTGACAGAATTGGTTTCGAACCAAGGCACGATTGAGCAATAGAGCTTGTTTCTTACCTACTTTACTGAATGATTCCCTATTGGGGTAACTTGTGATGGATTTTAATTCCCTCTTTGTATGTGTTCAGGGGGCAGTCATTTCCCCTTCACTTCGGTGTCTCCGTCACTGGTATTTTCAGTGAGTTAGCAGTGGTGGCATTCCTACCCCCTCCGCGTTCTCCCCCACTGCTAACTCACTGAAAATACGAAGCGACTCCGCCAATATCGTTACGGGAAAACAACCGCCCTCTGAATAGTTACCCCTCTTTTTACTTGTCTTTTTCTAAGGGCTCTTTTTCCCGACACTCCTCACACAAAGACCCATATTCAGGCTTGGTATGACTGATGATGACGTCCTTTTCTGTCGGATAATCCGAACATCCTTTATTCCAATGCCACCTATCGCTGTTTTGTCTTCTACGAAATTCTGTCATGATTATCCTCCTTCCATAAGTAGACGAAAAAATTTTGGTTTGCTCTGATCAACATGGGAAGAGAATCTTTAAAAAATATCGAGCCATTATGTTTCTCTTTTCTAATTTCTTTTTCGCATAAAGTATGCCATTACATTATAGCCTAAATAACTGCTAAAAATTCAGACGGTTAACCTTTCCCACA
This sequence comes from Desulfobacterales bacterium, assembly GCA_046484425.1. Classification (GTDB taxonomy): domain Bacteria; phylum Desulfobacterota; class Desulfobacteria; order Desulfobacterales; family UBA11574; genus UBA11574. The sequence continues at coordinate 6,035 of JAWOIY010000055.1, forward strand.
GTAGAAGACAATTTTGCCATACAGCCAAATTTAGAAAAACTTCGAAATCTCCTTTCGTAAAATTTCGAATATAAAAAGCATGAAAACTAAAATCCCGACTTCACGAATAAGCTGTCGCTCTCTCTCTCCGATCCCTCTGCTAAGGTCACATCAGCTCTGCTCGTTGAGCCAGCGAGGCAGCACCCCCGGGTTCATCCGGAGGGGGATGCGAATTTCATTGCCCTTGATTTTTCCATTTTCAGTTTCAATGAAAGCAAAATGGTCACAGTGCCCAAAACGAGAGGATATCTTTCATTCCGACACGGGCATTACGATAATCCTGCCGTCTGCTGTGCCTTTATTCAGGATCGTCAGTTCTATTTCCGTTGATTTGGCAGGAAGATCATGATCCGCAACACTTATCTTCACAATCTCATCCACCATTTTGTTGAATTCCCGGGTGATTAAGAGTTCATCATTATCCAAAAAACTTATATCACCCACATCACCTTCCTTTACCAGTTCGGGCTCAAACGGTAGGGTTGCCAGGAATCTCAAGTTCTCCTTTTTTGCAGTCACAATCCCGCCTTGAGTTTTAAACAGATCTATAATTTTTCCGCAATAAGGGCACTTTAGTCCACTCATGTTCTCTACTATACCCAGAATCTCCATGTGTACCTGACGGCAAAAGTTAATGGCTTTCCTGACATCGGCTAATGAGATCTCCTGGGGCGTGGTTACAATCAGGGCCTTGGCATCCGGAATAGTCTGGGCTACGGTCAGGGGCTCATCACCGGTACCCGGAGGTGAATCAATAATCAAATAATCAAGATCTCCCCACTCCATATCAGCGATAAACTGTCTGATCACGCCGGTCTTAAGGGGTCCCCGCCAGATCATTGCTGTATCTTTGTTTTCTCCTGCAAGGGTTTCAATTGAAATCACTTCCATATTCGGAAGATAATTAACAGGAGTTGCTTTCCCTTTATGAACCCCCGGATGAATACTTCCTTTCAGGCCCAGCATTCGAGGGATGCTGGGTCCATGAAGATCTACGTCCATAAGACCAACCCGGTAACCCCTCTTTGCCAAGGTCACGGATAGATAGGCCGCCACACTGCTTTTACCGACACCCCCTTTACCGCTCATTACAATGATTTTGTTTGTAATGTGATCAAGTCTTTCTTTGATTTCAAGCTCTTGTAGCTTCCTCTTCTTTTTACTGGCCTCGTCACTGATGTTTTTCTTTTTAATCACCACGAGATTTACTCCCTATTTTCAATTTTCTTGTTTATTCTTGTTTAAATCCCTTATTCCGGATTCAATGGTTGGCGTGTTAATTCATTAATGGTTTCTCGATTAAGCATGTTGTTCGCTTTTGTTAAATAATTCATGAAGCATAAAGTATGCCATCCTGCTATGGATATTATAGTTGTAATAAATCCAACTATCTAACTTTTATGGGAAGATTTAATGACTTTCCTGTGAAATGATGATTTAGAACAATTTCGAAATCTTCTTTCGTAAAACTTCGAAATCAAAAAAACAGTCACAAACAACATCAATGGGAATAGAAAATTAGGAAGCAACACGCGGAGTGCCAAGAGTTCCGAAAATCAGGCGGTTTCATGACGGATGGACCACGCCGCATATCGCCGGTGGTGGGAGTTGAACGAAGGAGCCATGGGATCTGCCCTATGCCTTGGACAAGATAATTACAACAGCCACCAAAATACCGGCACCCAAGGCGAAAAGGCTGTATCTCTTTTTCTCTGTTTCAGCCTGAGGTAGAAGGTGGGTGGCCCCAACGTAAATAAGGGCTCCTGCAGAAAATGCCAGTAGGGCACCCAGGAAAGGTTTGTTAATTTTGCTGATCAAGGGGTAGGACACGAGCATGCCCATGGGCGTGGTCAGGGCAGCAGCCAATAAGGCAAAGAGCAGCGATGTCCTCTCCCGGAACCCGCCCCGTTTCAGCAGCAGGTACGTTATGATCCCCTCGGGAAATTCGTGAAGAACCATACCGGAGGCTGCCAGTATCCCGGTAAAGATACTGACAGTAAAGGTAACGGAATAGATGAACCCGTCAATAAATGAGTGGAACCCGATTCCAAGCATGGGTACAAGGCCGAGGCCGTATTTCGCATCCGATCTTTTATCGCACACAAAAACATTGATGAACCGATTAAATAAGTGCAGGCCGAGGTACCCGGCCAACAGATAGAATGGCGCATTTGAATTCATGGAAAATGCCTTCGGGATGATATGCAAAAATGACACTGATATCAGGACGGCGGCGGCAAAACAGATGAAGTAGATGATATTCTTACGGCCCCATTGCTCGAAACGGCGTATGACATAAATGCCTGCCGAGGTCACTAATGCAGCCATAGAGCTGGCTCCTAAAGCGGTCCAGAACGTGTTTTCCATCGTATCCTCATATAAATGCCATGCAGGCCATCCGAGGTGTATCGCTTAGTGCTATTCCTAAGCGGGGGTTACCATCACAGCACATGGCGCATGGCCAACGACTCTCTCAGCAACGCTGCCTATTAAAAGTTTATCAAGCCCCGTCCTCCCATGGGTTCCCATCACGATGAGGTCAATATTTTTTTCCTTTGCTTCTTGAATGATAAACTCATGGGGCTGTCCGCCTATATGCAGAATCGTTTCACATGGTATATTTTCTTTTGTGGCTTTAGCCTTAACTCCATCAAGGAATTCCCTTGTCCCCATTATCACCTTTCCCTCATGGGCAAATACAATCTCCTTCACCTCGGGATACAGGTCAACGACGCTAACTACAAAAAGGGTACTTTTGCATATCTTTGCGATGCTTATCGCCTGATCAAAAGCCTTCTCGCTATATTTTGATCTATCCATCGCGACCAGTATTCTCTTACATTTAGTCAAAGGGCATCCCGGATTTGCCTGTTTCATTTTAATTCCCTCCTTTAAAGACTTCAAACTGTTAATTCACCCATTCATAATCCTGTGGGAATTGGAGAATGAAATCAAAACATCGGAACGACTTGAAACTCATGTTAGAATAACTGGATTTCCCTATGATAAGAACATCTTTATGAGCAAGAATGTTTCAAAAATAATTAATATTATTAACAGCATAAAACGTGCCATCAACATAAATTTCTAATAATCGTTATAATTTCAAACAGTTCGAATTAACAAAGCTTCTAAGCTCCTCTAAGACGCAACCAGATTTAGAAATTTTTCGAAAAGCGATTTCGAAAAATTTCTAAATCAAGGAGACCATCTGGAATCCTGGTCTTAGCCAAAAGGAATCTTATTACAACATTTAGAGGTTGTTATCAGAAGTTGGCGCTTGTCGGTGCTTCATCTTTAGCACAAAGTCTTTAATAGCTTTCAGGGGTCGGGAAGTTTTTCTCCTAACTCCTTGAATATAGCGGAATGGATGATCTTTTTTTAAATCGGATGCTGTCTGAGTGGCTTAGGGATCGTCAGAAAAAACAGACGCAAACCGAAATCATATTTTTAAAAGAATTTTAAAATAATGCAGAGACCCTATTGATATTTCAAAAATAGTTTCCTGTTTTTTCTTTACGATCCCTTGCCGCGAGTTCATGCGGTTTAAAAAAAGATTATCCATGCAGCGGTTGTTTGGAAAAACTCCCCGACCCCTCAATAGCTTTAATAGGTTTTAAGCGTGATATTGACAAGGTTTGCCAAAAGGTCTAAAATTATTATCTGATACTCAGCGGCGGAATAACGAGCTGGAATTAGAATCGCTTAAAACCTAAGGAACGGAAAATGGCAAATGATAAATGTGTTTCCTTAACATTCAGGAAAGGAATATGGGACGCATTCAGTGAAATAGCATCTGAAAGGGAAGTTGATATACTAGATCTCATTGAGGAGGTCCTGATTGATTTTATCGTCAATAACGTTGATGATTGTCACAGATTCCCCGACTTGCTCGACGAGGAGGAATACATCAAACATAGGCCGCCTTGCTAGTGGAAAGTTTCAATCAAAGGCTTGGTGCTGTCTGCATTATCACATTCTTCCTGACCCATCTCAGGTAGCCTTGGTCAGCCTTACCAGACAATAAAGAGATGACCGGTTTCCCTTTCCCTTCCTAACCCTCCTGATATTTTATTTGCGACCTTCATTAGTCCCATTCGTTGCTGTTTCTAATTTTGATGGTTTCGTAAAAAGTCGATATTGCTCGCTCCGTGACCATTTGGGGGCGTTTCCATCGGTTCAGCTAAATTTCAAGAACTCGGCGCAAGCGCCTCAAACAGCTTGAAATTCTTAACGCTTCACCGCTTGAAACACTGATTCCCCAAATGCTCAATGTCTCTCACAAAAGACTTTTTACGAGTTTGTCAATTTTACCGGTTTTGAAGTTTTGCGAAAAAGAGTTCTAAATATTTCGAAAATTTCCTGTCCTTGGGGGTCATTTGTAAGCGCCGGGAAGGATAACTAAATGAATCCATGGTCTTTTCTCCCTTTGAAAGTTGTGGCACGTTTTTTGCGGTAGAAAAGACAAAAGCCTTAAAATACTCCTCAGCAGAAAGGTTTTCATCAATCTCACAACACTTAAACTACGGAGTAATTCCGTTGAACAGATTCTTTTGGTGGAGGTAGAAGGCAATGGAAGTAGACAAAAAACTGTTGTTCGGCA
>JAWOIY010000123.1:0-2973 GCA_046484425.1 Desulfobacterales bacterium
CTGAACCGGAGGGCGACGCTCGAAACGCTGCTCCGCGACTACCCCTCCACCGTCAGCCCCCAGACCGTGGCCCTCATCAGCTTTTCGAACCAGTTCAATTTTTCTACCGAACCTGGCTTCCAAATATAGCTGCAATCCTGCAAGCCATTCAAATCGAGACTCGTTCAACTTTACTAACAGGTCAATATCACTATCTGTCTTTTGAATGCCTTTTGCATAAGAGCCAAACAAACCAATATTAATCACCCCGAACTCTTTTTTCAAAAAAGGCATATCATTCTTTAAAATATTCATTATTTCAGTATGAGAGAGTGTTGCTTGCATAAAATCTCCAAGGTGATTCTTTGGGACTGATGGGCTGTCAGGGATCAGGGGTCAGATGCCAGGGATAAACATCGGGAACCGGTCAGCGGGATGATGTTTTGAGACAATTTTCATATCCAACCAAATCGGGGAAATATTTGGTGTATATACCCCTGTCTCTGGTAAGCATGGCATCGCATGTTGCCGAAGCAAACCCTCCAATATAAAAATCAGATAGGAAATGTTTTTTAAGATCCAGTTTTAGGCCACACTGAGGGCATTTGACTCTTTTTTTTCGTTTCAAATATTTCATCCATGCTTGCGCTGCGGCGATGACAGAATCGACGCCTAGCGGCTCTATGCTTATTTTGTGTTCCTCCAAAAACTCATCCAACAGCTTTGTTTTTCCTTTAAACTGCGGCATCAGTTCCGCATATACTACTGATGGTGCAACCAGATTTTCTTTTTTTGAGATAGCACTGTATAACTTGTCCTGAAAGCTTCTATATTCATCTTTTAAAATATCAATCAGAATAGCGGTATCAACACAGACTATCAATTCACTTTTCCTCTAACTTCATCCATGTATTCCATTGTCTTAGATTCATCCTTGAACTTTCCACACCACTTTTCCCTGACCCTTGCTACTGGATCAACAATGAGGACATATTTTTTCCCCTCTTTTTTAATATCGACTTCAGTTCCAGGAACAATACCCAGTTCCTTTCTAATTTTTATAGGAATAGTTACCTGATATTTTGCAGTTACTTTAGACAACTCGATCACCTCCCTGTGGTATACCCTTTGTGAGTTATAAGCATACCTGTTTCTTGATTGTCTGTCAATTCCATTTTTTCTTAACGCATAATCTGTTGAGACTTAAATTTTTTTGAGTAATAGGGGGGCGTTGATCCAGAACGTGCATAACTTTTTTTATTGTTTAGACAGGATTGATCGGATGTCGGAGATCAAGAGTCAGGGGTTAAAAAAATTACAGTTTAAAATGTTGGGTTATTTTCCTGGATGGAACAAATCGAACAAAACCCATGTTTTCAGACAAAAAATCGATATAATCATCCAGACTTCCTTGTTGGCTCAAACACCGTGCAGCATCGAAAACCTTCCCGCGGTTCTTGTCTTTTGCATCTTCCATCATCTCTTTTTTTTCATCGTCATGGAGTCTTATTGAGCCATTCATCTAAAAGGTAATAAGTTCAATTATTGGATTAAGATCTGTCTCCAGAAATAAATACATTCGTGTCGATAACAACTTTCACTTTTTACGTCGGATCTTTGCAAGAGCCGTTTTAATGTCAGAGCGTTTCATCCCCGCTTTTCCGGCTTGCCTGCGAGCTTCTGCAATTAAATCGTCGAACTCGTCAAGAGATGGAGGGGAAATCGATTTCAAGATGACAACATCTTTATCTCCCGTTACAACGAATTGATCGCCGGATTTGAGCCCCAGCTTTTTAACGAAATGGTCCAATATTTTTTCACTATAGTTCGCTAACAGGTTTCCGAACAATTCCAACTTAATCCGGGTCTTTTGTTCTTTAACTCGAATAAGAATTATTCCAGCAGCATGCTTCTTTTGCAAAAAAACTAACTCGCCGAAATCTTTATCGGGAGAATTAAATGGGGCTTTTTTAAAAAATCATCAAGGAAATGAGTTTTTTACCAGAAATAACCGGCAATTTCTTAGGCATGGATTTCTCCCAAGTCCATCATGGTAAAGAGTGACGGATTTGAGACATAGCCTGCTAAAGATTCCGGATCATCCTCAATATGGAGTTTAACCGCCTCTTTCAAATTTTTAGTCAGTTCATCAAGTGTTTTGCCTTGAGTAAAAATGTCAAAATCAATACATCTCGCACAGTAATATTCGCCGTCAAAATAAATATCGGCCTTTATCATTTTGTTCATATCTTGAGCTCCTTTTTAATAAGAATATCAACCTGTAGGTTTTCTCTTATAACATCATCAAGCATAGATCACGTCTTTTCCTATTCTACGAGTTATGCGACGATTCACATTCTTTCCTTTTCGAACCAGTTCAATTTTTCTACCGAACCTGGCTTCCAAATATAGCTGCAATCCTGCAAGCCATTCAAATCGAGGCTCCTTCAACTCTACTAACAGGTCGATATCACTATCTGTCTTTTGAATGCCTTTTGCATAAGAGCCAAACAAACCAATATTAATCACCCCGAACTCTTTTTTCAAAAAAGGCATATCATTCTTTAAAATATTCATTATTTCAGTATGAGAGAGTGTTTCTTGCATAAATTCTCCAATGTGATCCTTTCAGCGAGAGAACAATCGGCAGATAAGCCCGCCACAAAGTGACCCCGATAAATCGGGATTTCCGCTTTGCTCCAATCGGCGGATAAAGGCTCAAAAGATAATGGCAAAATGAATTACCCCGCAGCAAGCTACGGGGTATCTAACTAAAGGAATGCCCGTTTTATCGCTGCAAGCAACGGGGAATTAAACCCTAAAAGAGATTAAAGTAAAAGAATTATAGTTTAAAATGTTTGGTGATTTATCTGGATACAACAAATAGAACAACACCCATTTTTTCAGATAAAAAGTCGATGTAGTCATCCAGGCTTCCTTGTTGGCTCAAGCACCGTGCAGCATTGAAAAGATTTCCGCGGTTTTTGACTTTTG
>JAWOIY010000175.1:0-9285 GCA_046484425.1 Desulfobacterales bacterium
TTCCGCACCGGTCTCCTGGAAACAACGAGACCGGGAAGTCACGATTCTCGGCTCCACCGAATCGCTATTCGAAATCCGCCATCTTTCAATGGCACAGGGAAGTTTCATTCCTGCGGGTGATCCCACGAGGGCTCAGGCGATCTGCGTTTTGGGATACAAGGTTAAAAATGAGCTATTTGGAAATCACTCCCCTCTGGGAGAATGGGTCCGCATCGGAGACCGTCGATTTCGGATCATCGGCGTGCTGGCCAAAAAAGGTCAATCTCTGGGACTGGACATGGGAGATGTTGCGGTTGTACCGGTAGCCTCTGCCCAAGCCCTGTTCAATACCTCTGCGCTATTTCGAGTCTTGGTGCAGGCCAATGGCCGTGATGCCATCCTCAAAGCCAAGAAAACGATATTGACCACCATCAGGGAGCGGCATGACGGCGAAGACGACGTCACTGTTATTACCCAAGACGCCCTCCTTTCCACTTTTGATCGGATTCTTGTGGCCATGACCCTGAGTGTTGCCGGAATCGCTGCCATCAGTCTGTCGGTTGCCGGTATCCTGATCATGAACGTGATGCTCATCGCTGTTTCACAGCGCACAACCGAGGTTGGACTTCTCAAGGCCATCGGTGCCCCGGACTCCCAAATCCTTCGGCTTTTTCTGACGGAATCCGCCATTCTCTCACTCATCGGTGCCGGCTTCGGGCTCATACTGGCATTTATCGGAACCTGGTTGATTGCTCGCACGTTTCCAATATTTCCCATTTCAATCCCGGTCTGGTCTTCTGGAGCGGCTGTCTTCGTTGCATTTTTGACGGGATTGATATTCGGGGTATTGCCCGCAAGACGCGCGGCAAGACTCGATCCGGTAGAAGCGTTGTCCCGAAGATAAAGTAGATTAACATTCAAGTTCCGCACCCAATTTTTTGCGTAACGTCATCATACAGCGATGATTCTATCCAATTTTAGAAGTGAAGTCGTATTGCCCTGTATCATCATAAATTTTGTCACGAAAACACGAAAGTTTAAAAACACGAAAAAGAACATTTTCTTATTTCGTGCTTTCGTCCTTTCGAGTTTTCGTGATTGTTTTTAAATTTCTGGATAAAAGCTTTCAAAGCGAAATCAGAAATGAATTCCCCTGAGTTATATTGGGCTTAAATAGAGTTCTGTAAGTATTTCAAAATTAAGGTCAAAAAAAGAACGTTTGCTATGTTGATCAATGATTCCGCAAAACTGGCCGTCGGCGCTCTGTCCAGCCAAAGGATGCGCAGTTTTCTCACCGCCCTGGGTATTGCCGTTGGTATCGCTTCAGTGGTGCTGCTCACTTCAATCGGTGAAGGCATCCATAAGTTCGTCCTCTCGGAATTCACCCAGTTCGGCACCAATCTCATCGCCGTCACACCTGGCAAAACAACCACCGCCGGTATGTCAGGGGCCGTTATCAGCAATGTTCGTCCGTTGAGCATTGATGATGCTCTGGCGCTTGGGCGAATACCCAAAATTCTTGCGATGGTCCCCTTTGTCCAGGGAAACGCACCTGTTGAATTCGGAAAGCGAAGCAGACGCTCCTACATCTTCGGGGTCGGTTCTCAGGTGCCTGCTGTGTGGCAGATGAAAGTCACCGCAGGCCGTTTCCTTCCCGATGACGACCCCCGAACTGCCCGAGCCTTTGCCGTGCTGGGCAGCACAGTCAGGGATGAACTCTTCGGTCCGCTAAATCCTCTCGGCCGGCGTATCCGCATCGGTGGAGACCGCTTTCTAACCATCGGTGTGATGGAATCCAAAGGTCAGATGCTTGGCTTCGATCTGGATGACGCCGTGTACATTCCGACCAACAGAGCGCTGGCCATGTTCGACCGGGAAAGTCTGATGGAAATTGATTTACTTTACGCGGCCGGCAGCAGTCTGGAGGAAATCGTCGAGGACGTTAAAACGCTGCTCATGGAGAGGCACGGCGCAGAAGATTTTACCATTACCACCCAAGAACAAATGCTGGATGTACTGGGATCCGTACTCAACATACTCACCATGGCAGTTGGCGCTTTGGGAGGGATTTCACTGCTTGTCGGCGGCGTCGGAATTCTCACGATAATGACCATCAGTGTGAACGAAAGAAGGGCTGAGATCGGACTGCTTCGCGCCATCGGTGCGGCCCGAGGACAGATACTGGTCCTGTTCCTCGGCGAAGCCGTTGTACTGTCAGGCATCGGCGGATTAGCCGGTCTAGTGATCGGCGCCGGCGGGGCATGGCTGTTAGGGGCAACCGTATCTGCCCTTCCCACCCACACACCGTGGTTATATGTCGTCCTGGCTGAAACTCTGGCTGTTCTTATCGGACTGCTGGCAGGAGTTTTACCCGCCTACAGGGCTGCAAGCCTGGATCCGATCGAGGCATTGAGGGCCGAATAACACCGTTAAAAAATTTTATCACGAAAGCACGAAATTTATAAAACACGAAAAAGAACATTTTTTTATTTCGTGCTTTCGTTCTTTCGAGTTTTCGTGATTGTTTTTAAATAACGGGTTTAGACCGCTTCGATCGTTGAAGGGGGTTTTGGCGCGATATTGTATGTGACACTGACGATGCCGGGCACCTCCCGGAGAATCTTGCCGGCGAGTATCTCGAGGATCTCGAAAGAAAGCTTCGTCGGTGTTGCGACCCGCGCATCGACACTTTCCCAGCAGCGTACTTCGATCTGTTGACCAAAATCGCGCAATCCGTCGCGCATCCCGGTCACCCTGTCTTCATGAAGGATCGCCATATACTGAAATGCTCCCGTTTCCTTGAGCAATCGTTCGACCACGACAGTTGCTTTTCGAACCGTCTCAATGCGTTCGGGGGTTGCCTGGCCGATCACACGCGCCGCCAGCGCCGGGCCCGGAAATGGAATGCGCTCAAAAACCTCTGCCGGTAGCTTTAGAGCCTCACCAACTTTTCTAACACCGTCCTTGCGAAGCTCAATGAGCGGTTCGATGATATGATAGCCAAAAACCGCTTTTGGATCAATTCCCAACTGCTCAAAGACATTGTGCTGCCGTTTTATCCCTGCGACAGTCTCATCGATATCCGTCAATATGGTTCCTTGGAGAAGGTATTTTGCGCCACTTTCCCTGACGATGCGTCCGAATACATCCCGATAAAAAGCCTGAGTAATGGCCTCGCGCTTCTCTTCCGGATCAGAGATCCCTCGAAGCGCCGAAAAGAACTCTTTTTTTGCATCGACAACCTCAACCATCACGCCAAGCTTTTGAAAAAGGCCGACAACCTTTTCGGGTTCTCCTTCACGCATAAGACCGTTTTCGATAAACACAGTCTTAAGACGGTCTCCCAATGCCCGATGGCCGAGCATCGTGACCGTGGATGAATCGACGCCTCCAGACAGCGCATTGATTGCCATTCCGTCCCCGACAACATTCCGGATGTCTTCGACCTTTTCATTGATAAAGTTTTCAGTGTGGAGTTTCTGAGCAGTGATCTCTTTAATCATGTGTATCGCTCCTTTTCTTTTAAATGAATTTTGCAGCGGTCTATTCTTGTGAATTCGGTTAACATCTGTTTAACAAATATCAATTTATTAAGGTTGCCGGATCAGGTAATAAACAGGTCTTTGGTTGAAAAATTCGGATCGCTGGTCAGGTTGACCCCCAGACGCCTCAGACCGGCCTCGTCACCCGGTGTGGGAATGTGTGTCATGTGGACCTCACATCCTCTTAATTGCTCGAGTTTTTCCATTGCGAGTTGGGCAGCCGGGTTAGCGGTGGCGCTGATACTTAAGGCGATAAGGGTTTCCACCAGATCGAGGCTGAGGGTCTTTTCATTAAGCACCTTGGTTTTCAGATTGCGTAACGATTCGATAATATGGGGCGGCAGGAGTTTGATCTTGGGTGGAATTTCGGTAAGGTGTTTGATGGCATGTAACACCAGGCTTGATGCGGCATGTAGTTTGGGCGTGTTGTAACCGGTCAGAATGGTGCCGTCCTTCAGGGCGATAGCGGCACCACAAAAGATGCCCTCGTTGCCTTGGCCCCTGTCTTGACCCTCGACCGCAGCACGCCGTGCCGGTTCCACCACTTTTCGATATTCCAAATCCAGATTGAAATTTTTGATCAAAAGCTCGACGCGTTGGACGGTATCCCTGTCTGCCAGACCCATGGCATATTCACAGCGATATCTAAAATACCGTCGGATTACTTCCTGTTTAGCGGCTTCCTGAGAAATTTCATCATCGGTGATTGCAAAACCTGCACGATTAACCCCCATATCTGTTGGGGAGTTGTAAAAAGATTCACCGCCCAGAATTTTTTTCAATATACGCTTGAGAACCGGAAAGACTTCCACATCCCGGTTGTAGTTGACCACACTCTGGTTGTAGGCTTCCAGATGAAAAGGATCGATCATATTAAAATCCCGGATGTCCGCGGTGGCTGCTTCGTAGGCCACATTCACCGGGTGTTTGAGAGGTAGATTCCAGATCGGAAAAGTTTCGAATTTGGCATAACCCGCATAAATTCCCCGTTTATATTCATGGTATACCTGAGACAGGGACGTTGCCAGCTTTCCGCTGCCCGGTCCGGGTCCCGTAACGATGACAAGCGGCTTGTCCGTTTCAATATATTCATTGGCGCCGTACCCCTCATCGCTGACGATCAGATCGACATCCGTCGGATAACCTTTGGTGTATTGATGGGTGTACACCCGTATTTTCCGACGTTCCAGTTTGTTTTTGAACTGCAGGGCGGAGGGTTGATTCTCAAACCGGGTAATGACCACGCCCAGCACATCGATGTCCCATGTTCTGAGATCATCGATGAGCTTGAGAGCATCGGAATCATAGGTGATTCCAAAATCGGCTCTGATTTTCTTCCTTTCGATATCACCGGCATAGATACACAATAAAATGTCGGCTTTGTCTTTAAGGGCCTTAAGCAGGCGCATTTTCACGTTGGGATCATAGCCCGGCAACACCCTTGCCGCATGATAGTCGAATAAAAGCTTGCCGCCGAATTCCAAATAAAGTTTGTTGTCGAACTTTTCTGCTCGTTTTAGGATTTCCGTTTTTTGCTCCTGAATATATTTTTCGTTATCGAACGCTGTTTGGGTTCCCATCGACTCCCCTTTGCACGGTTTTCATACCCTTATGTTACAAACCATCCCTAAAATACATCTAACGCGCATTTGAGATGGCTCTTAGATTGTATTCGGTTTCCCTGTCCTGTTTTCTGTTTGGACATTAGTTTAACTAATTTTTTATCCAAACATCAATCAATAATTAAAATTTATTGGGCTAAATACCAATGTATTTTCCAAGGGAGGGCGATAGTGGAGATAAGATAGATTTAATGCTGTCTGTGTCTCGAAATTGAACTTCAGACGTCCAAAACCTGACTTACGGGACACTTGAGAAATGATCTCTAATAGATTTTTCTGGTCCCGTGTCGCTTTCCCAGAACCTCATGCGTGTTGTTCACCACAACAAAGGCTTCCGAATCGATGTTGAATATGGCATTTTTCAACTTGGGCAGTTCAGTAATCGTGGTAATGGTCAAGATTACATCTTTTAACTGGCCGGTGTAAGCCCCCTGACCTTTTAGGAAAGTAACGCCCCGATGGACCTTTTTGAATATTTCCGCAGCGATTTCCCTGGACTTGTCTGAAATGATGATGATGGCCATGCGCTGGTTGAAACCGGTGATCACCGCATCAAGAACTCTGCTGCTTGTAAACACATAAATCAGGGCATAAAGCGCCACTTGCAGACCGAAAAAATAAGCGCCTGCCATAAGCACCAGTGCATTTACGAAGAAACTGATGGAACCGGGACGAAATCCGTACTCCTTATTTGCATATATTGCCAGAATGTCCACACCCCCTGCGGATCCCATTGATCGCAGAACAATTCCTGCACCGGCACCGCAGACTATGCCGCCGAAAATGGCTGACAGTATGATGTCATCTATGGGAACCGGCGGCGGCTTGATGACATAGGCAGCCAGGGAGAAGACGCCCATCCCGAAAATGGTATATAGCATGAACCGGCGGCCGACAAAGAACCATCCCAGAAAAATCAGGGGTATATTGAGCAAAAAGTAGACTATCCCGACATCCAGCGAGGGGAAAAGATAATGAATGATGATGGCCACCCCGGATACGCCGGCCCCCAGCAACCTGTTGGGTATCAAAATGCTGTTCATCCCTGCGGCAAAGACGATGCATCCCAGAAAAATCAAAAACAGATTGTACGACACTGTTTTCCAGGTGAGGGCCAATTTATCGAGGTCAAAATGTTCGGTTTGCACTTTCGGCTGCATGATCCTGCCTCCTCGATTCCTGAACTATTTTTCCCTGATCACTTCCAGGGTAATCAAAATATCAACGTCTTTTCCAACCACCCCCATATTATAGAATTTGCCGTCGCCGACATGATATTCCAACCTGTCAATTTTGAATCCGGAATCAAAACCGGCTACTATCTGATTTTTATCAAAAGGATTTTCTTTTTCCCCCCAATAGACAAATTCCAAAACCATGACCTTGGAGACATTTTTAATGGTCATCTTGCCTTCTAAAGTATATTTATTTCCTCCTGCATGAGAGACTTTCGAAGACTGAAACCTCATTTCAGGAAATTTTTTTGCAGAAAAAAAATCATCCGATCGAAGATGATTATCCCTCTTGCCGTTATTGGTATTGATGCTGTCTGCCTCGACCACAAAATCAAACTTGCTTTTTTCAAGATTTTCGGGATCAAAAAACACATCCCCGGTAAATTCAGTGAAATGGCCTCTTACGGTCGAGTAAATATGTTTTATGTCAAACAGAATTCCCGAATGCACCGGATCCAATTTCCACTCATGTGCCATTGCCGGAGCCTGCACCAATAAAATTATAGAGAGAACCGTAAACAATAATTTTTTCATGATATGTCTCCTTTTAATATTATTTTAGGTATGTGTTCAGGGGGCAGTCATTTCCCCTTCACTTCGATGTCTCCGTCACTGGTATTTTCAGTGACTTAGCAGTGGTGGCATTCCTGCCCCCTCCGCGTTCTCCCGCGAAAAGCATGCGGGAGCCGCGATCTCCCCCACTGCTAAATCACTGAAAATACGAAGCGACTCCGCCAATAACGTTACGGGAAAACAACTGCCCCCCTAAATATTTACTATTTTAGAATCATCTCCAAAATAGTTGGTGGCCCCTGAAGGATTCAGGGAGTCAAACCAACTGAAATTCTTAAAATTATAACTAACTCAGGGGTCGGGGAGTTTTTCTCCTAAATTCTTGAATATAGCGGAATGGATGATCTTTTTTTAAATCGGATGCTGTCTGAGTGGCTTAGGGATCGTTAGAAAAAACAGGCGCAAACCGAAATCGTATCTTTAAAAGAATTTTAAAATAATGCAGACAACCTATTGATATTTTAAAAATAGTTTCCTGCTTTTTCTTTACGATCCCTTGCCGAGAGTTCATGCGGTTTAAAAAAGATTATCCATGTAGCGGTTGTTTGGAAAAACACCCCGACCCCTCAATTATTTAGATTAAAGCTTAAATTCTTCTTTGTAAACCCGGTTGGATAAAAAACCTATTTTTTTTAACGCGCGGCTCACATCATTCATCATGCCGGATGGACCGCAGATAAATACCCTGGATTTTCGGCTGCATTCGGCCAGCAACCGTTCGAGTTTCACTTTATCCATACGCATCTTTCTATCACCCTCAATCGTATTTTCGGTCATAACATGAACAATTCGAAACTCCTGCAAACGACGTTCCA
Source organism: Desulfobacterales bacterium (assembly GCA_046484425.1). GTDB lineage: Bacteria > Desulfobacterota > Desulfobacteria > Desulfobacterales > UBA11574 > UBA11574. Next base: position 7,767 of record JAWOIY010000175.1, read on the forward strand.
AATCCTCAAACTCTTCAGGAAATACAATATGCTCTCTGGTCTTGTTGCTCCAGATCAGCAGGACCTTTCTCGGATCATTGGTATCCGCCATATTCCTGAGCATGCTCAGCATTGGGGTAATGCCGATGCCTCCCGCAATCATGATAACTGGATCATTTGCCGGCCATATCATGTGGCTGAAGAGACCATATGGACCGTCGATGCAAACCGGATCTCCGATTTTTAGACGATGTATGGTATGGGTCCAGTCACCCAGAGCCCGGACGACGAACTGTAATGTATCCGGCCTGGACAGAGAGGAAGCTATGGTAAATGGGTGTTCCTCCTGCGGCACGTGCTCTGAAACCGGCGTGATAAATGCAAATTGTCCCGGAATATATTCCCGAACTTTTCCTTCACAAGGTCGGACATCCACGGAATAGGTATTTCGGGCCACCGGTTCGACGCTGGAAACAACAAATTTCTCCTTGCAAGAGAAAAACCTTCGGTACAAAAGTTTTATTATCAGCAAAAGGGTAATACCGCCCGCCACAAAAACCGACGCACGGGGAAGACCGGACTTGAATGTCTCACTGACGAAAAGGATATGGATGGGCATCAGCGAGATTGCCAGTAAGGCGCCGATACGGTGAAAGCGCAGCCATTTGTGGTAGGCCATGCCAAAAAACGCACGCCAGTTTGCGTTTATTACAAGGAACACTATCAAGGTCAATACACCGACACCTAAAAATTCAGGCCAGTATCTTTTTTCAAATGGAAAAAAGGTAAATTTTTCTGAGGCTATGATGAATACGGGATGAAGCAAGGCCAGGGAAGCGATGGTCATCCCGTTGATTCGATGAAGGTTATAAATTCGGTTTAAGGAAAAAATCCGATCCAGGATCTTTAGCCGCGAAACCAGCAATACCTGGCAAAAAACCAGTATCCCGGCAGTCACTCCCATGACCTTGCCGGTACGCAGGATTATCTTATATAAGCCGAATTTGTAAAGTATGGAAGGAGACTCGAACAGAAATGGAATGCTCGCGGCACCGGTGATCAAAAGCATTGCCAGTAAAATACACGTTCCTCCCAGGAAAATACGCGCTCTCCGGGACAAAACATTCGGAGAATTTATGCCCTTTACTTTCATTTCCATTCCGCATTTCTTGACAACGCAACCCATTTTCGGTATCTGATGCCTAACTTCCGCTTCTTGTGGTTCATGGTTGCTGTGTACCGGACAATCTAATACATTATGATTCACCCGGAAACAGAGATCAATGTTAAATTTTCGCTTGTTCCGCCCTTAGACAAGGGAATCCATTTCAAAAGCATAGTAATCCCCCCTCATTCAAGCTGCTTGACCGTTTTGGGGGGAAGATCCTCAAGGAGGTTTTATGAAAGATTTTAGAATGATCAGCACCAAAACTCAACTTTGTGCTGTTATCGGCAATCCTGTTGCACACAGCCTTTCTCCGGCCATTCACAATGCCGCCTTCTCGGAACTGAACCTGGATTTCGTTTATTTGTCTTTCCG
>JAWOIY010000237.1:0-7082 GCA_046484425.1 Desulfobacterales bacterium
TGGCATGAACCCCAAATTCGCTGGAAAGCTGGGCCAAGGTCTTTTCGCCTTTCAGAGCTTCTAAGGCTACTTTGGCTTTGAAGGCCCCCTCATAGCCCTTTCTCATGTTCCGCACCATACTTTGCCTCCTTCTTCGGATGGCAGGCTAACATGCACCTTATTCCTCTGTCCAGTTTTTGGGGAGTATTATACTTTTCACTTATCTCAAAAGGCATTTGAGATGAAAAAAATCATAATTCTAAGTGACACCGTTGAACCCCGTATTGATTTGGTTTCACATCTTAAGGAACTGTTTCCTGAATGTGAAATCCAGATACTTACGTGCCGATCCGAAAGTATTAAAGAGGGTATGATCACCGAAACAACGGTTTTCAACCTGAATAAATAAGGGAAAACGGTCACTTAAATTTCTCATTCAAACGGAAAACGAACCATGTCCATCCTCTTGATTCCAGAACCTGTCAGCATGTTTTTGTTGGGTGTCGGCCTTGTCAGGCTTGCACGGTTCGGACGGATATTTTTTAATAAACATGGCCCGACAAAAACCTTATTATCGGACACCGTGAACAAGCTTCGGATTAGAGACGGTTTAAAAAAAGCATTAGCCATGGTGCGATTTAACAAATAAAAAACACACCGGCTCCTGATATAATTAAAGGATTAACGATCATGGGAGCAGTATTAAACATCTTATTTGCCATTGCAGTACTTGTGTCCATTCTGTCTCCATCATGAAACACGTAATTGCCGATAATAAAGATAAGCGTATAGAAACTTCAGGCCCAAAATCTTTGATGTGGAGCAATTCTTGGCATCAAATTTCAAAATTTATTCTTTTAAAACCGGTTACAGTCTCCACCTGAAGTTAACCGGTGATTTTGACGGGAGTTCTGCCTTTGAGCTCATCAAAAGGAGAGAGGAATATGCATTCATCACAAAAAATGAAAAAATCGGTCGCAATACTGTTAATATTAGCGCTTAGCACATTTAGCGTTATTTCAACACCAGCCCGTGCAGCAATGGTAGATACAGGTGACATCTTCAAACAAAACCAACACGATCTTTCACGGACGCGTATAAATATGTTTCTTGATCGTTCTGAAGTGCGCAAACATCTGGTTGCCTGGGGGATAAACCCTGATGAAGCAAAGGCACGTGTAGATAGCCTTACCGACGAGGAAATTGAAAATTTTGCATCCAGGATAGACCATCTGCCGGCAGGGGGTAGTGATTTAGGCACAATAGTTGGAGCAGCACTGATAATATTCATAGTATTACTGTTAACAGACATTCTTGGTTTTACAGATGTCTTTACCTTCGTTAAAAGTAACAGATAAAATCCATCTCCGCTTTCATTTGTAATGAGTCTGGAAGATGCTGAAATCTTTGATAGTTTTTTGAACCGGCATGGCCAGCAATGACTCTGCCTTTTTATTATTATCCGTTCCTTGAATATTTGCTATAGAACAAAAATCCGATCATGCGAAAATATCTTGAAAAAAACCTTCTTGGTGATCCGAAATGGTCATCTTAAAAATTATCTTGGCTTGATTCGGATCAACAAAACTAAAACTTAACAAATACAACATTCCCTATAATGAAGTTTTTACAGATGTTGAATGCAAAGATGGGAAAAGATTTCTTGTTGGCAATGTCTCCAGGATCTGTGAACCCATTATAAAGTTTCCTTAAAAGCGGGGAGCAGGGTGGCACTCGAGGCGCTGAAGCCATCATAGATGCGGATGAACCTTCGCGGATTCCATCGTTTTCCAAACCTTTTTTCTTAAACTTCAACGCAGATGGCGAGTTCAGAATTGAGATGTCTCCCGAAGATCTTGGGGAAAGCAGGTCTTGACGAACTTGGGAAGAAATGGGGCTGATTATTACTTCAATTCCAAACGATTCCCATGGTAATCTTGATCAGTGTGAATCACATACTTTATGTTCTGTTTTTCAGCTTTTCTAATGGAGGATTAACTCCCAGACTAAATATTTCATATTCAGTTTCGCCATCAAGGAACTCTTGAAGCTTTTGCTCTATGGATTTCCGCAAATCGCTATTTTTCCATTTATTCCAATATTCTATCCTTCGCCAATTTGAGATTATCACAACCCGAAATGGATCTGAATGGTCCCACATCGTCTCAGAGGTTATATACCCTTCCTGATCCATGGCTCCAAGACGAATCTCCTTAATAACTTTATTAATTTCGTTAACATACCCTTCTTTGAATCGTCGCTTTATTAAAACCTTAATTGGCATGATAATTTCCTCTCGTTACATGTCTGGTGTTTAAGTTATTTCCTCACCATTCAATAAGGAGATATTCTTGAACCCCTTTTTTATATATCACATAGTGGCATTAAATCCCAGAATTTTTTAGTAAGGTCGTTAAGCTACCGGACTCACTTGGCAGTTTGTTTGGTTCCTTCGACAAGCTGATTCAAAAATGTACACCGGTTGTATTGTGTTGGAATTTGAATAACGATCTTTAATTTTACATTACATCCTTGAACATTGCAAAATTTAAAGCAAATATTTTTTGTGATTTCGGTTTGAAATTTCATAAAAAAACCGTCAGATGTCAGGCATATCTCAGCATTTCCGTCCGGCTGATATCTTGTGGATCGCACAAACGATCTTAGTTTTTGACAAGTCAGATTTTGTTACGTATTATCTCAATATCCCTGCACCGGATACAATATCCAAAGGACACATTGAATGGAAAGCCCCGTCACCGCCTCAGCCGAAGTAGGTCAAGTTAAGCTAAAACTATACAAGAGAGCATCTTTACTCGCTCAAATTACTATATTCTATAATCTTATTGAGGGCTTAGTATCGGTATTTTTCGGTATCGCGGATGAAACGCTGTCTTTATTAGGTTTTGGTATCGATTCCTTTGTCGAGGTCATGTCTGGTATTGGTATATGGCATATGGTTCGACGAATTCGTCACAACCCAGACGCCAATCCAAGTGCATTCGAAAAAAAGGCACTCGAAATTACAGGCACTGCGTTTTATATTTTGGGAGTTGGCTTGTTGGTAACTGCCGGTTTCAATATATACCAAGGGCATCGACCTGAAACCACTTTTTGGGGAATTGTTATTGCGGTGATATCCATCTTTACGATGTGGGTCTTGATCATCTTTAAGGTTAAAGTGGGACGGCAACTGAATTCCGATGCAATTTTGGAAGATGCCAATTGTACGAAAGCCTGTCTCTATCTCTCTCTTATCCTGCTCTTAGCCAGTGTGGGCTTTGAATTGACAGGTATAGGAGGTATTGATTCTATAGGGGCTGTCCTGATAGCCATCTTCTCATTCCGGGAGGGACGAGAAGCTTTTGAAAAATCTCGAGGTGAATCCTGTCATTGTGATCGTAATGAAAGCTCATAAGCGATAATTTACTGCCATTATAGATGTACCATCCAGCCCTTTTGATAGCTGCATATAGCTCCAAATATTGCGATTTAGTGAACCTTTGATCTTTACAATGACTACAGGTTCAGAAAAATTGAGGTATTGACTTAAGTCAATGAAATCATATCTTCTTTAAATTAAAAAGGAGATATATTCTACCAGAAGGTAAATCAAACAAGTCTTAATATCTCTCTCAAAAGCTATTCTAAACGTCGAAAGGAGAATCGCGATGCGATTTAACCTTAGAAGAACAAGGAATAACTCAATGAAAAATCAACATATCGATACTTGCCCAATGGATATATCAGACAATGATATTTTAAAAGCGATGAAGAACATTAGTGGATATCTGGATATTACCCCCGGCGATTTTAAAGAAATTTATCGTTTTGCATACAGACACGCGGTTGAACGACTGAGACACTCAGTCAAGGCAAAGGATGTCATGACGAAGGATGTCGTTTTTGTTAGAAAGGATACTTCTTTAGAAGAAGTGGCCGAACTCCTTAACCTTCATCTTATCTCTGGAGTCCCTGTCATCGATGACGACAAAAAAGTTGTCGGTGTCATTTCCGAAAAAGACTTTCTTTTTCAAATGGGCGCACAAGAGACGAGAACATTTATGGGCGTTGTCGCGCATTGCTTAAAAAGTAAAAGCTGTGTTGCCATAACAATGCGCAAGCAAAAAGCAGAAGATATTATGACATCTCCTGCAATCACTGTTAGTGAACATACACCCATTTTTGAAATAGCAAATACTTTTACAGAGAAAAATATTAATAGGACACCTGTTGTTGACCAGAACAATAAACTCGCAGGAATTGTAACAAGAACAGATATCGTACGGTCGTCTTGTGCTATAGAAAATTTGACGGAAAGCAAAGAATGATATGGAATATTTTAAAAAGATGAAAGGAACGACGAAGAGCCCACCAGGTGTTGGCTTTTCCGAAATAATCTGGTCCTGGATCGGTGCCTTCTTGGGTATCGCTTCCATAGCATTTTTAAACTATAATATTTTTCAAGGAACCGATTCGGTTATGATCATTGGATCTTTTGGGGCTTCTGCTGTTCTGATTTATGGTGCCATTAGAAGTCCATTGGCTCAGCCAAGAAATTTTATCGGCGGCCATGTAATTTCAGCCATTATCGGAGTAACGATGTATAAATTTTTAAACACCCATATGTGGATGGCTGCTGCTATAGCTGTAGCAACCGCAATCGCGGTGATGCACTTGACCAAGACACTTCATCCACCCGGAGGAGCCACAGCATTAATCGCAGTCATTGGAAGTCAAAAAATTCATAATCTTGGCTATCTCTATGTTATTTTACCTGTTGGTCTCGGTGCAATTATCATGTTGGTGGTTGCACTTTTAATAAACAACATACCCAATAGCCGCAGGTATCCGGAATTCTGGATTTGAAATTGTTGGACCAAAAATAGAGATCCAGAAAACAATATGCCAACGTATCAAAAGTGCCGAGTTGCGTTTGTGCTTAATTTCAAGGCGTTGACAAGTGGTCAGTTTAAATTTGCACACACAATAACAATTGAGAGTTAACTTGTTTGGGAAAAATATTTTTTTCCGGATCTTTCAAGCTATTGATGCTTGAATCTCTAAAATTGAAGCAACCTGTCCAGTTGTTGAATAATTTTTTACAAACAGCAAGTTCACCAAATTTGCTACCGTTATATTTATTACAGTAAATATAGTATATTATCGTATAAAATATACAACAATGTTGTATATCTTATGTCAAGAAATATTTTACAATGTGGTACTTTATAATTTTTAATGGAAGTAGAATTTTGAGATATAATTGTATTTTCTTGCTGGAAAATTTAGGTAGGGATAGAATATATCAGTGTTCACCCCTTAACTTGCCGAAAATAGATAATTTTAATTGAAATCCAATTTGCCGATATTTGAGCTGTAAACTATTTAGCAGGCATTGTGAATTGGCCTTCAACATGGACATTACCGTCAGAAAAAGCATTGGATATCGAAAGGGTAAAAAAGATTATTGCAAAATTTTACCCTGTTTATTCAATTTGTAAATGACATTAGATATTGTCTTTCTTTCATACCCTAAAAAATAAGGCCCGTATGATAACTTCATACCGGCCTTATTTTTATATTTATTTTAATTTGTTTGGCTATCAGGGGTTCAAAGCATTTCTGATTTTATCAACAATCATTTCTGTTGGTGCACAGTAGATATAATCCCCTTCAACCGGTTGCCAGGTATCCTGTGTGATCTTGCCCATTTTTTTATGGTGATAGATCAGCCTGTAGGAAAGCTTGTCACTGCCCACATCCTGATAAATCACTTTGTTCACCATGGGTACTCCAGCCGCCCGAGAAAGAGACATCCCCTTGGTGTCCGTGGTACTCTTGCCGAACTGGTTGTATTTAAGCTCCACACTGACCCGGGCAATTCCCAATTCTTCCAGTTCGTCTAAATCCGCTTCTGCTTCCAGTGTCCAGGGACGCACCGGCGCGGCCAGGGTTACGGCCATGACTTCACCCTTTGCCCATCGGGGTTCTGCCGGATTAAGATGCCCGCCGCGGAGACTCCATTGAACCGCATAATCATAAGTTTGGGCATCATCCCCCATGCGGGCATATGTCAGTGTGGCGGTTTGCCCGTTGGATTCCAGATAATTAAGGGTAAATTAATTCTAATTCCCAGGAACGTAAAAGAGGTGGTTGAACATCCATAACAAAATAAAATGTATTGGTATAGGCAATATGCTTATAGTTCCCTATCCGATCCTTTCTCATATCGTAATAATAGATGAGACTCGGACAAGGATCTTGTGTTTCCGCCCCTATGGTCATTTTTGCAATCCTGTCAGGCGAACCAAATCTATCCTCGATTTCTTTTTGGGTCATTCCAGGTAGTAGATCAAATACATTTCCGGAGGTAAACTCCGGATGTCGAGCAGAGAATGTAACACAACCCATAAGTATTGATAAAACCAAGGACAAGTAAATTAGATGGCATGGTTTCATAACACCTCCATCATATTCTCTCGATTGAGTTTTTTCGGCCATGTCTTGTTCATAAACTGATCATTTAATGAACGTTTATCAAAAACAACACCTCGCCTCTTATAGAAACGGGGTCTTGATATGGAGTCCATGGCAACCTCTCGGTTAAGGTTTAATCCTTATCTTTCTTTTCGTACTTTTTAAGAAGGTCCCGGATCGCTTTTTCAATAAGATCAGAGATAGGTTTTCCAGCATCAATGCCAAGATGCTTCAACTCTTTTAAAATAGTGGGGTTAATTCTTATCGCGAAGATCTTTTTTCACTCATGGAGCGCTTATAACAAAAATATATCATGCTTGCAAAGGGAATAGTCTGACAAACAAAATGATTACATTTTGACAATCTAACAATTTATCAAGATAACCCGAATTTACAGTAAACTGAAAAATCTATAATCAAGTATTGCGCCTGAATGCACTTGCAGGGAAAAACATTCAGACGCTGCGGTGACGTTGTGGGCGGTTTATGACTGTGGACATGGGAAAGCCTTCAGGCGCTTTTGTTTGGAAAGGATAAACTTTCGGACTTGTCCCGGCAGGATATAAAGCAAAGCCCCTGGGGCTACATCTGCCCAGGGGCTACTGTGGGGGTTGGTAATGAAA
>JAWOIY010000078.1:0-30036 GCA_046484425.1 Desulfobacterales bacterium
GGCGCCGGCTGCTCGTATTGACAGACCCAAAGCAGCCGTCGTTTTTCCTTTTCCGTTGCCGGTATACACCTGAATATAGCCCTTCATCATATTCCCTTTTAATCAATCCTTCTGATGAGATCGTTAATTGAACAATCCTTTTTTATTTCAACGAACACCTTGCTGCCCGGCTGGGCAAAAGCCAAAGGCGTTCCAGAGTGATCAAATATGGCACTGATTTTATTACGGCTTGCGGGTCCTATTTTACCCAATATTTGAATTGTGTCGCCGTTAAAAATCTTGTTTCGCACATCGAGCTTCATAACATGCTTTCCGGATTTGCCGATGACCTTTCCAACAAATGTATGCCCGTGATTTCTGATATTTTCATAGGTCGGGGATATTTGATCGGGGTCATTAAAATAAAAACCGGTGCAGTAACTTCTGTTACTTACAGCTTCAAGTTCGTAAAGCCAGCAGTCTTTAGCTTTATAGCCTTTTGAGTTCTCATAATATGCATCAATGGCTTCACGGTAAATTTTAACCACTGATGCCAGATAGTTAATGCTCCGCATTCGCCCTTCGATTTTCAGTGAAACGATACCCGTTTCAATCAGTTCGGGGATGTGTTCAATCATACACAAATCCTTTGAGCTGAACAGATAGCTTCCCCGGTCATCTTCAGCCAAGGGCATATATTGGCCGGGTCTGAATTCTTCCACCACGGCATACTTCCATCTGCAGGATTGAGTGCACATTCCCCGGTTACTGTCACGCTTCGCCATAAAACTGCTTAAAAGACACCTCCCCGAATATGCAATACACATTGAGCCGTGAGCAAAGGCCTCAATTTCCAGATCACAACCAAGGACGATTTCTCTGATCTCCTTTAAAGCCAACTCTCTCGCAATATTAACTCTTTTCACTCCGAGAGACTGCCAAAAAAGGGCACTGTTAAAGTTGGTTGTGTTGGCTTGCGTACTTAAATGGATAGGAATTTGTGGAATAAGCTTGGATGCCGTCATGAATATTCCGGGATCCGCTACAATAAGGGCATCTATCCCGATGTCTCTTAATGAATGAAGATAATCTGAAATGGATTTTTGCTCGATATTTTTTGAATATATATTGCATGCCGCATAAACTTTCACGTTATGTTTGTGGGCATATTTGACTGCGTGTCGAAGTTCAACAAGGGTAAAATTTTGAGAAAAGTTTCTGAGACTGAATTCTTTACCTGCCAGATACACCGCGTCTGCACCATAGTGAATGGCAATCTCCAACTTCTCAAAACTACCTGCCGGCGCAAGGAGCTCCACTTTTTGCGGTGTTTTTATCATTTACAGATCTTATGTTTTCGAAAATGGAAGCTGTTCAGCGGTAAGGCCAGACAGATTTGGATACTGTTTGTCTTTTTTTGAAATAACCGGGTTTGTAACCGGCCATTCAATACCGATATCCGGATCAGACCAGATAATGCCGCCTTCATCATCCGGCGCATAAAAGTCTGAGCATTTGTAATAAAAATGTGCGATTTTACTCAGGACGCAAAAGCCGTGGGCAAAACCCTCCGGAATAAACATCTGACGTCTGTTTTCATCCGATAGGTGGGTGCCAATCCATCTGCCGAAAGTTAAAGATCCGGGTCTGAGGTCAACAGCAACATCAAAGATTTTGCCGGAAATGACCTGTACCAGTTTGGCCTGGGGATGTCTGATTTGGAAGTGAAGGCCTCTCACGGTGTTTTTAAAGGAACACGAAAGATTATCCTGGACAAATTTCGTTTTGATACCGGATTCAAAATATTTTCGCTGGTTATAGGTCTCCATAAAAAAGCCGCGTTTGTCGGTAAACGTTTTGGGCTCAATGATAAGGATTCCTTCTATGAATGTGGTGGTGATGTTCACAGCATCCGTTTCTTATGAAAAGTGACCTATCCGTTATTCTCGTCTTCGGTTTCAAGTTGTTTTTTAAGCTTAAATGATCGCTCAAAATATCCTTTAAGCTTTTTCTGTACTTTCCCATAAACGGTTTCTTCAGGATAGTTTCCATTTTCGTCGGGTATTCCTGCCGGGAAACCGGTTAATATTTCGATGCCTTCTTCAACTGTTGAGACTTGATAGATATGAAACGTTCCGCTCTTTACAGCATCTATGATCTCTTTTTTGAGCATTAAATTTTTAACATTGGCTTTGGGAATCATAACCCCTTGTTTGCGGGTCAGTCCCTTGGCTTTACAGACATCAAAAAAACCTTCAATCTTTTGATTCACACCGCCGATGGCCTGAATTTTTCCTTTTTGATTCACGGAACCGGTGACTGCAATTCCTTGATGGATAGGGATATCAGAGAGACTTGAGATAATGGCATAGAGCTCCGTTGATGAAGCACTGTCCCCGTCAATTCCGCCGTAACTCTGCTCAAAGGTGATACTGATGGATAAACTCAAAGGATAGTTTTGAGCAAAAGTCCGGCCCAAGTATCCGGAAAGAATCAGGACGCCCTTGTCGTGGGTTTTACCGCTTAGCTTGGCTTCACGCTCGATGTTAATGACGCCTTGCTTCCCCATGTAGGTTTCGGCAGTGATACGGGAGGGACGTCCAAATGAGATGTCGCCGATTTGAAAAACGGCAAGTGCATTCACCTGGCCGGATTCATCCCCTTCAACATCGATCATGATCGTATCATCCACATAGGATTCATGAATTTTTTCCTCATACAGATTATACCGAAATCTGTATTCATTGAATGCCTTGATCACATCCTTATCAGTGACCATCCGACCGTTCCGTTTTCGAGACCAGTAATCGGCTTCTCTTAAAATTCCAATAATGGGCCCGAACCTGATGGAAAGTTTGTGCTTATTGGATATATATTTTTCACCGTATTCTACGATGGCGGCAACACCTTTGGGCGTGAGCGGGAGAAGGCTCTCTTCCTTGCAACTCCTTGCGATGAAACGGGCATATTTTTGAATGGTATCTTTATTTTTCACAACCTCATGATCAAAGTCGGCTCTCACCTTGAATATTTTATTGAACTTAGAATCATAGTTCTGGAGCAAATGGAACAGGTGATAGCTACCCAATAAAATCACCTTGACTTCCAGTGGAATAGGTTCAGGACGCAATGAAGAGGTGCTAAACCCCATTCCAGCGGCCATATCTTCAATAAATAACAGTTTATTTTGAAGTGCCCGTTTCAGCGCTTCCCATACAAAAGGGTTCATGAGGATAGATTCGATTTCCATGATCAGATAACCGCCGTTGGCCCTCAATAGTGATCCGGCCTGAACCATGGAAAAGTCTGTGGTCACTGTTCCCATATAGGCTCTTTTTTCAATGTGGCCAAAAACATTTTTATAGGTGGGGTTTGTTTCAAATATAACCGGTGCGCCTTTTACGTCTTTTTGATCCACGAGCACATTGATTTGATAACGCAAAAAAGAGGGCTTTGCAGGTTGAAACATCATACCTTCGAACGGTGGTTTTACTTCGACAGGTGTGAGAAAATCCTGGACGTTTTCAAGGATATCGGCCTGTACTTCGTCCAGATAGGCCAAAATATCCTTGGATGTTTTGAATTCATCTCTAGTTTGGTCTATTCGCTGTTTTACAACAAACAGTGCGATTTCCTGAATCAGTTTTTCAATCTCCGAACCCATCGCCTGATTAATCTTGTTCATATCCCGAATCGTGGAATCGATTTCGGATTGTACCACACTGATATTTTCTTCGATCTCAACCTGTTTTTCCTTTGGGAGGGCAAGAAATTCTTCCGGAGAGATCGGCTTTTCTTTCACAATGGGGATGGTTTGATAACCGGTTTTGGTTCTATTGATATGGATATTATGTTCAGTCGCAAATGCTTCGAGTTTTTTAAACATATCCTTCTGTTTTTCAGAATATTGTTTTTGGATTTCAGATTGTCTTTGATGATATGATTCATGCTCAAAGGCTTTGGGTAGCTCTCGTTTAAGATCGTCTATTAACTTATTCATGATTTTGGAAAACCGTCCGGCTTTTCGTGTGGGAACGGAAATGGCCTTGGGACGATATTCATCCTTAAAATTGTTGACCATGCACCAGTCAACCGGTGAGGGTAATTTTTTGGCATGGCGGTTGACGATATCTTTGATAATGGTCGATTTTCCGGTACCTTCTATCCCCGTGACAAACATATTATATCCCGGACTTTTCATGTTCAGGCCAAATTCGATGGCCTGAACCGCTCGCTCTTGGCCGATGACCTCTTCCAAGGGATTGACTTCAGAGGTATTTTTAAATGAAAACATATTAGGGTCACATAAGGACCTAAGATCCGAAGGTTTCAATTCGCATTTCTTTTTCATCCGCTGCTCCTTTGGAAAGAAAATAGACCTAATGTCCGGTTTAATGGCGCATCAAAAAAGTTTTAGGGTATTAGTGCATTAAAAGTTCAATTTGTCAATAGCTTAGCCATTCGCTCCCCCTTATCTTCTTGCCAAAATGTTGATTCATCGCTTATTTTAAAAAAAATTTATTAAACATATTTAACCCCCGTTCAACACCCGGACAAACCTGAACCAAAACAAAAATTTTATCACGAAAGCACCAAATCTTAAAAACACGAAAAAGAATATTTTTTCATTTCAAAGCGAAATCAGAATAGACTTTCTTTACCCCTACATTCTTTTAGGAGAAGCCCATCGGAATCTCTATTAAGTTCAATTCATTACATCTATATCCGCGTTTTTTCATACCTTTTAATACGATACGGATCATTCTGTCAAAAAAATGTCACTATCGCTCTATTTGATCCTTGGATGATTAAAAGACATCTTTTTAATTAAATATACTCAGGGACATATCTGTTCAAATTCAAATGAATCGCATGTCAGCGCAGTATTGGAATATCCATCGTTTTATCCACAAAAAGAATCTGACTGTAGGAATGATAGTTTAACATCCCGGAAATTCAGTAACTTATTAAACAAATTAAAATCCTTAAAAGCCCAATAAATTTACAGTACCCATGGCCCAGTCGAATAAAAAATAATTAAATGGGGTCAACATGTTGAAATGTTAAATAGAACAGCGGAAAACACGAAAATGTAGATTTTAAACTGGCATTAAGCTATTTGGCATGATTTCTGCTTACTTTTCAACGATGTTCAGGTAAAAATAAGGATATAGGTTTTTGGGCGTTCATATACAATTTAAAAGTACGGTTGAAGATGGTAAATGAAAAAATTAGAATAGCGATGTGCCCCTCATGTGAATGCAGATATCGAACTCCCGAAGCTTTTTTGGGCCGCAAGGTATCATGCAAGAGTTGCGGCACTTCCTTTAAGATCGAATTTGAGGTTGAAATCGGGCAAAAAGAAAGTTCTCAGGCTTTGAAATTAAAGGAATCAGAGGTTGATACAATTTCGCAAGATGATGCCTACTTGATTTTCGGGAAGTTGGCCCTAAAATACAAATTCGTTGTTGAGGAACAAATTCAGAAAGCATTGTCCATTCAAAAACAAAATAGACTTGCCGGAAACAAGGCGCCGTTAGGAGAAATCCTTGTGACTCAAGGAATGATGTCCCAGAACCAGCTGGATTTTCTTCTTTCAATTCAGAAATTGATTCAAACGAGAAAAATGGATCGAAAATTCGGGATGATTGCCGTAAAAAACGGCTTTGTTACTCCGGAAGACATCGAGCGTGCTCTGACAGAGCAAAAAAAGAGTTATGAAAAAAACAAGGCTGTTAAGATGATTGGTGACATTTTGGTCGAATCGAAGGTGATAACCAATGACCAGTGTGATGCGATTCTAAAAAAACAAAAGCGATTTGAGAAAATCGATGCCGCTCAACCTGAAGAGCCCGAAATTCCTGAACCTTTCCGCACATCAATACATGACGCCTATTTCGAACTGACTGAATCGGAAGATAAGTTGACCGCATTTTTTTCAATAAAAATGGAAAGTGCTATTCCGTTTAATATCCAGGATGTGAAGGATTATCTCGAAATAAAAGGGATCAAATATGGGATCGTGGACGATAAGCAAATATCGGACTATTTGGGGAACAAAAAGGACTGGGACACACCCATTAAAATTGCAGAAGGAAAATCACCGGATATCGGTAAGGATGCGGAAATTAAATTTTACTTTGATATAGACCCGTTAAAAATTGGCACCGTTAAAAATAAAGGGGTGATTGACTTTAAAGACAGGGGAGGCATTCCTCAGGTTAAAAAGGGAGATCTCCTTGCCGAAAAGATTTCGGCTGTTGAAGGGCAGGCCGGACATGATGTATACGGGCGGTATCTGGCGGTTTCGAGACCTCAAGATAAAACACTTCGAAAGGGAAAAGGCACTTCAATTTCAGAAGATAAACTTAAAATTTATGCAGAAACGGATGGCGTTCCCGAGATTTCAGCCGTCGGGAAGATCTATGTTTCACCAAGACTTGAAATCTCAGGTGGTGTCGGTTTAAAGACCGGACATGTCGATTTTGACGGTAAAATTGAAGTACTCGGTACCATTCAGAGTGGATACCGTGTAAAAGGCAACAGTCTTAAGGCAAATGAGATACTTAAAGCCGAGATAGAGATGATCGGTGATATTAGTGTTTCCGGAGGGATAATCGGCGCAAAAATCAAAGGTAGCGGTAGTATCAGTGCCATGTATATTCATGAGTCGGATATCGAAGTGTTGGGTGATGTTTTTGTGTTGAAGGAGATTATTGATTCAAAAATAAATACCAGTGGAAAATGTATTGCAAAGGGAGGGCCAATATTATCATCCAAGGTATCGGCCAAAAAAGGAATACAGGCAATTCAGATCGGCTCTGAAATTTCAAAACCATGCATTCTTAATGTCGGGTTCGATAAAAAAGTAAAGGAGGATGTCGAAAAGACAAGAGGGATTATACCGCTAAAAAAACAAGAACAGACGGAATATAGTTGCCGACTAAAAGAAATAGAAAATGAACCGGGCATCATTGAAAAAGTGATTGCTGATATGGCGCAAATACAAGATCGCGCTGTGGTAAAAAAAAGAGAACTATTGGATGCAATAGAAAAAATAAAAGAAACAGGAGATAAAGCCCAACTTGAAAATGCTGAAGCAAAGCTCTCGGAACTGGATTCTGAAATAAAAAACAGAGAGGAAAAGCTGGAAAGCCTCTTCACCAAACAGGATCAAATTACAACTGAAATTTCCGATCTTAATCAAAAAATAGAGGATTCCAAAGCTGAGATTCAGAGTCTGAGGGAAAAAATCTCTGAAGTTGTCGAATGGTCGAACGAAGAAAAAGGGATCCCAGAAGTTAAAGTGAGTGATGTAATTTTTGCGGATACCGCAATTAATGGGATTTATTCTACACTCAGGTTAAATCAAAACCAAAAAAATGTGCTCATAAAGGAGGACATTCCCAGGGACGCTGATGACAGCTCGGAGTTGAATCTTGATCAATACAAATACGGAAGTACCATAAGGATCAAACAGCTTTAATTACCAACCATCGAATAAACTGATCATTCACAAATCCTAACCCGGATAAACCTTAACCAAAAAAAAACAGAAAATTGGCAACTTGGGAACTAATTTCCGTAAAAGACTAAAGGATCATTCACGGGAAGCTAGGAAATGGCTCCTATCCGCTACCGTATGAGATCCGGAATTTGAATGAGATCTGTGACAATAATATCGGCGGAAAGGTTTTTGCATTTGGGATCGCTTTCTCTTAACCTCAGCGATCTTGCATCGCCTGCGAAAAGTGCTGTTTTAAACCCCACTTTTTTGGCTGGGTAGATGTCATTTAACATATCATTTCCGATATAAAGTGCCGAATACGTGGATATGGACATTTGCTCGAGTTGTTTCGCAGCAAGGTCAAACATGAATGTGGAAGGTTTTGCATGCCCCAGTTGGTGAGAATAAAAAATAAGATCCGAATTGAAACCAAGATCTTCCGGGTTTGCTTCAAAGAACCAGCTAAATAAATAAGGGGTAAAAAATTGGGCATTGGAGATGATGCCCATAAAAACATTTGAATGTTTACAAATCGAAAGCATTTTTTCAAGGTTCGGCATGGGATATACAGGATTGACGATCAGTTCAAATTCCACTGCAAATGAACGAACCGTATCAAGATCGCCAAGTTCAAGAACACGCGTCCATATCTGATCTATTTCGACTTCGGGGAAGCCTATCCCTTTTTTTTTCAGTCTTTCGTGTTCACTTTCAATAGCAAAGAAAAAGTCATTTAAAATGGTTTGACGGTTTTTGTTTATTTGATATTTATCCAGCAGATTTTCAATATTTCGGGTTTGCTGAGATTGCTGCCTTGCTATGCTGATATCTCCTGATCCGCTGATGAACAGAGTGCCGTATACGTCAAAAAGAATACATTGGATCTTTTCTTCGAGTTTTCCGCTGGGGCTTAAACCCGTCGGGAGCGGTGAAAGGGGTTTGATATTGTAAAGGAGTTGATCATGTTTCGTCATAATCACACCATTTGAGCAAACTGAAATTTTTTAGATTTAAAAATTCTGAAAGCAACGTTTTTTTGTCTATTTTCTGCCGGACGTCATCCCTGATCACCTTTGAGTACGTATCCATCAGATTTTCTTTATATTTTTGCTTGTTGTAATTGAGGAGGACGGCCTCCATGTTGTTTCGTATCAAGTCATCCCTGTTTGATACATCGCCTGGGTTTGCAAGGAAAGGGTTAAGACGTATCAGCCGGTTTCGATTAGTGCTGTTGGATAAAATCGTTGATATAATCTGTTTTTGGAAAGGTTCATTCAGCAATCCAAAATCGATGGTATTGTTGGCAGTTGCTTTTTCATAAGCGTTTTTGACGGAGGCCTCATCGATCATTATTCCGAACATTGCACTTGCCTTTTTTATGCCGGCTTTCCACGTGTGAAACAACATTTCATCGTCGATCCATTCCATGGGAACATCCAGGCTGGAATAAAGGTGGTTTAATCGAATCGAATTTTTTTCAAAGTCCTGACATATCTCCGGTAATTTTCTTCCCCAGAGAAATTTTTTCGCGGTCCAGGGCTCTAGGAAGGAAAACCCAAAACCCTCTGTAATACTCGTCGTAATGAAAAAGTCTGAAGAAAAAACGAGATCGGAAAAATCATGTGTTAAACCTGCTTCAAATATGACATTAAGACGGTTTTCTTTTACAAAAATTTTCCAGTCTTCATAGCTTTTAATATCTGCCGGGCTGTTGGGTGGAAGGGTGATGACGAGGGTTGCGTTGTTTTTAAAAAACAGAGACAAAAGGATTGCTTCTCCAATATTTTTTCTCCGAATGGCCCGAATCGGATATAAAACATGGTTTTTAGAAATTGAACCCTTTAAAGCGAGATCAAAGGGCTCAATAGTGTTGAAAATTTTATGCAATCCTTCATTTTTCAAGCCCGCTTTAAGTAATATGGTATAATCCCGCGAGTTAATGACGCCGTAGTGACAGTCCTTGATATAATCCTCTTCGGAAAAGTATGCAAATGGACGTCCGTCTTCTGCAAAATCATGGATCTGTAGAAATAACCTGATTCCTCTCTCTTTGAGCTCGTTAAGAATTTTTAAAAAATTTCTATTTTTTGCAAGTGTCGGGTTGTGGACGTGTACAAGGTCGCATACGCCTTTCCATTTTAACTGAATTGCTTTGATGATGGCGGAAGCCACACTTTCAGGTTCAATCCGGTCACCTCCAAAAATATCGTAACCGAGCCCGGGGATATAAACGGTATCGCAAGGAAAGGACGATTCAGGAAGGGCTCCTGTCAAAACAAGCGGGTCACACGCGTCGAGGATAGATTCCACCTGCTGCCTTAAAACAGTGGTGACACCGCCGGTCTTGAGATGATAATGTATAAATGCGATCTTCAATTTTTGTTTTATTGCAGAGGTCCGGTTTCAGCGGGGTTGCAGGGCGCTTAAATGATACGGTAAAACACGGATTCGATTCATACGCTTCAATCGTTTTTACAGGGATTCACTGTCTTTCACCAGCATGGTTGCGGGATCCAAAAGCAATATACGCCGGTCGGCACCCGCACCCTTTAATGTTTTCAAATGGATTTCTTTGCCTTCGGGTTGGAGCTGGATGACGATATCAAAAAGATCGGCAACTTCCAATAACGGGGCCGGAATACCGGTGGAATCGGGTGACTCATGGCGGTGGATTCTTACACTAAACCAAACATATAGAGAATGTTTTTGGGCAAGGCGTTTTAATTCAGAAAGCGATTGCCTTACATCTCCCTTAAAGCTAAAACCGTCGATAAGGAGCATTTGGGGTGAAAAGATATTTTGCTCTTTCAGATCCGTCAACCTTTCTTCGAGTTTGGAAGGGCTGAATCCTTCAACCCTGAATGTCATGATAAAACGATGGGGCAGCAATGTTTCCCAGATCGGGTTTATTTGCCTGGCTTCGTATTGTTTCGTCAGATGGCGGAAAACCTCTTTATACCACAGGGTGAGTTTTTTAACCGGATCATCCAGGCTGATATGGAGGACATTTTTACCTTTTAAAAGCGTGTTTAAGGCAAGTTGAACCAAAATTGCGGTTTTACCGACGCCTGCCCGCGCAAGCACGGCACCGAAGCCACCATCAGTGAGAATGTCTTCGGTTTCATTTTCCAAAAATCTTAAGGGATTTTGGAGGATCAACTTTTCTTTAAGCATCGTCATTTTCCTTTTATTGTTTTAGTTTTTTTTCGGTTTCTTTCTTTTTGACCAGATCCTCGGCAATCGATTGCGGAACCGGTTTGTAAGCATCCAATTCCATGGTAAACTGGGCTTTGCCCTGTGTCGCCGATCTCAAAACAGTTGAAAAACCGAACATTTCTGCCAGCGGTACCCTGGCCTCAATAACACAAAGGGGGCCTTCATCCTGGGAACCTACAATAATCCCCCTTCTTTGATTCAATAGACCCATAACGGACCCTTGAAATTCCGCCGGCGTTTCAACGGCAACTTTCATAATCGGTTCAAGAATGACCGGTGCCGCCTTGAAATAACCTTCGCGAAAAGCGCCCCGTGCTGCTGCGATGAATGCCATTTCAGAAGAATCGACCGAATGCGCTGCGCCGTCGTTAATCACTACTTTTATGCCGGTAACCGGAAATTCCATCTTTGGACCTTTGGTCATGGATTCTCTGAAACCCTTTTCACATGAAGGAATATACTGGGTTGGGATCTTGCCGCCGATGATTTTATTTTCAAACACAAAATGGTCATCAGGGGATGGTTCCATGAAGCCGGCAATCTTTCCGAATTGTCCCGCTCCACCGGTTTGTTTTTTATGGGTAAAGTTAAATTCGGCCTTTCGAGTTATGGTTTCCCTGTAGGCTACCCGCGGATAACCGGTTGTAACGATTGTTGAGTATTCACGGCGCATTCGTTCGACATATACATCAAGATGCAGTTCTCCCATCCCTTCAATAATCGTTTCATTGGTTTCATCGTCAACATAGGTTCTGAAGGTAGGGTCCTCTTTACTGAACCTGTTGAGGGCTTTGGACATGTTTATTTGGGATTTATGATCTTTCGGAACAATGGCAAGAGAAATTACCGGATCAGGAACAAACATGGACGTCATCGTCAGATTGAGACCGGAGCCAGCGAAGGTATCCCCGGAAGCACAATCGATTCCGAAAAGAGCTCCGATATATCCTGCCGGGATGGTTTCGATATCTTCCATCTGCTCTGCGTGCATGCGGACAACCCTTCCGACCTTGATTTTTTTCCCGGTGCGAACATTGACGATCGTATCTCCTTTGGAAAGAGATCCCTGGTATACCCTGACGTAAGTTAATTGACCATATTGTCCGTCTTCAAGCTTGAATGCCAGGGCGACGACCGGTTTTTTCATTTCGCTGGCCAGAATAACCGGTTCCTCGTTGTTATCCAGGTTCAGCGCGGTATTCTCCACATCGGAGGGGCAGGGAAGAAAATTCACTACGGCATCAAGGAGCGGTTGGACACCTTTGTTTTTGTAGGCCGATCCAATAAAAACCGGTGTAATTTTGCGGGCCACCGTTCCGATTCGTACTGCCGAGACAATCATTTCATTCGTGATCTCTTTTTCTTCGAGAACAGCATCCGTAAGTTCGTCGGAAAACAGTGAGGCCGCATCGATCAATTCTTCCCTTCGTGCCTTGGCTTCATTAAAGAGGTTCTGTGGTATTTCTTCAGTCCGCACAATTTCGCCGTTGGCACCGTCGAAATAGATCGCTTTCATGGTCACAAGATCTACAACGCCTTCAAGATCAGCTTCAAGACCAATGGGAATCTGCATGGCAATCGCATTGTGCCCCAGTTTTTCTTTGAGCTGACCGATGACACGAAATGGATTGGCACCGCTTCGATCGCACTTGTTAATAAAAGCGATACAGGGCACCTTGTACCTTTTCATTTGCTGGTCCACTGTAATGGACTGGGACTGAACCCCTCCCACGGAACACAATACAAGTATGGCGCCGTCGAGCACTCTCAGAGACCGTTCTACTTCTATTGTAAAATCGACATGACCGGGGGTGTCGATAATATTAATTTCATGATCGATCCATTCACAGTATGTGGCTGCCGAAGCGATGGTTATACCGCGTTCCTTTTCCAGATCCATGGAATCCATGGTGGCGCCTACGCCGTCTTTACCTTTGACATCATGCATTGCATGGATGCGTTTTGTAAAAAAAAGGATTCTTTCGGTCAGTGTGGTTTTCCCGGAATCAATATGAGCACTGATCCCGATGTTTCTTACTTGATAAATTGAGCTCTTCATAATATTTTTACATTTCTTTTTTAAATAAAAAAACCCCTCATTAAGGGTGCTTTCACCCCATAGGGGATTTCATAACCGTTTATCCATTAAATCTGCCAGAAAATAACTGTTATAATGTTTTTGTCAAGCCATTCTTTTTTAAATGATGATTTTTTAGGTCAAATCGATTATTTGGTTCCGTTTGGCAAGGTTTTACCATTTACCGGCGAGGTTCCTTTCAAGACAAGCCGAATTAGGCCAAGCACAAAAACGATCATTAGCATTGTTGTCGGTACGGGGCCGAATTTTAAGGCAAGCCAGCTGATTCCCACAAGGGGCAAAAGGCCCAATTGGACAAATACCTTCAAGTTGTTGTGATCCGCAATAAAATCGGCCAAAGGCGGTGAATATTTGTAATACATATTCACAAAACTTTTTCCGATGGTGTTCGTCAGCAGAAATCTATCCCGTACTTTTCGCAATATCTGAACGCATGGCGCTGCGTATGACCCATAAGCTGCGGTGGCGATAAAACACCCGCCTCCGCCACCGCCGCTGCTTGTGGCGGCAATGCTACTTGGGATAGCCGCATTAATATCCAGATTCAAACGTCCATGGCCATAGATGTTGTCTTTTCTGTCAATTCCCATATCGATGGCCGTCGAGATCAGAAAGTCCCAGAGTTGTTCCACAGAAATGCCTGGAAATTTGTGCAGGATGAGTGCCGCAGCACCGACAACGTGCGCAGAAGATGCGCTGGTGCCGGTAAATCCGGAAGCATAAACATCACTTGAAACATTGTCCGGCCCCATGATATCCGGCTTGATGGTGAAACCGTCGTTGGTGGGACCTTGAGAGCTGTATGGTTCCTGGGGGCCTGTGGTCCAGTTATTATAATTAATGGCGCCTACAGCCATTGCACCGGCAGCATCCGCCGGTCCCAACAGGCTGCTGGAGGCCACTGCATCCGATAAGTTGTGATAGATACTGTAAACTTCCAATAAGTGATTAGAGGAAGCACTTTTCTTTAAAATACTAAGATAATAAGTACCGCCGCCTCCGGGTGCGGGCACAGAATAGATAATATTTTCTGTTGGCGGTTGTGAACCTGTCTGTGAAACAGTGCTACTAGCAACCAGCGTATTAGAGCCGTTATAGAGATAAAGATCATAGTCTTGATCTGTTGTGGGCCATGCATTCCATGTCAGATACACTTCAATGGTATCACCGTCATCTGCAGAAATGTTGATGGTCTCTCTATTGCCATAAACATTGTGCAATCTATTAGGTACAGTGTCAGTGTCAGCAAAAACAGCCTCGTAATGCCGTTGGGCTTCGTTGCCGGCGGCATTCACCCACAGGATATTGTTGAAATATGCATCATCAGCCGTGCAGACGGGATTGCTGTTATAACATTCACCATCATAAAAATTCGTGTTGGGTACCACCAGGGAAAAATTAATAATCCTGATTCCATTGTTTACGGCAAAATCTTTGGCGTCAACGAGATCTATCGTATCCGTGACCTTGATTAAATATAGCGAAGCGCCAGGCGCCATATCGTAAACAATCTCGGCAACCGCCGTGCCATGGGGTTCGGTTTCATCAGAAAAACTGCTGGATGTACAGCTTGCGCCCGTGCAGTCGACTTTTACGACATTCCCCGGAAGCTCACCCGCGGATATGGCCGAAGACAAGCCGGAAAAGCCCACATCAATAACGGCAACTTTTACACCCGACCCGGTATAGCCTGCATTATGAAATGTATTGGCACCGGTCAGGTTGACACCTTCACTCGTAACAGCCACAGGGATTAGTCTGTCAGGTGTTTTTATAAAGGAAATCCCATTTACCGTATCGGCTATGGTTGTCAGCATATCAATGGGGACTTCTGCTTTGGTCAGGTTATCAACCCCCTTGATGATTTGAGCGCCTAAATTAGAAAGGGCGGTTCCATCCACACGTGTACCGGGTTCTGACATCAGATAAACAATGACCTTGTCCGGATCATGGGAGCCGATATTCATGCCCTGGGCAAGCATCCGGTCGGCACCGGTACCTTCTTTATATTCTTTTTCCAGTTTCCACAGATGACTCGACATTTTGGGATGACCATTCGTCTTTGTCGGAGCCGAATTCAAATCCTGAGCCGAAGCAACAGAGAAAAAAATAAAATGAAACAGCAATATGAAACAGAATACGACAGCACATCTTCCAAATCCGGCAATATTCACGGGTGTATATTCCTTGTTTTGATGAGTCTGTCCGGGAGTCGTATGAATTGTATAACAGGTTCCTCTGACAGGGGAATTAACCGGTCAACGGCCACCAGGCCTCTTACCACGTCTCCGGATCGTTTCTCAACCATTATCTTATGGTCTTCAAACACTTTTTCTCTCTCCGGATCCGGTGATGAAGGTTCCAAAAAAATAAACACCCTGACTCGATGGTTATCCAAAGGAATATTATGCTGTTTTGCAAAATATTCAGGATCCGGAGATAGGGAAAGTTCATAAAGCACAGAGGACAGTTTTTGTTGTTTATTATCGCCGGTCTTTTCAGATTCTGACGGGGTTGGATTGTTTTCTGCTTTGTTAAGGGAATGGGCAATAGGGGGGCTGTTGCAGGAAATCAGACATCCCACAAGAGAAATAAAAAAAAATATGAAAATTCGTCTTTTCATTTAATATTGTTTTCTTCGTGTCTTTGTGACTTCGTGGCAATAATAAAATAATTATCAAAAAACCCACGAATGTTTCACGGTTAAATTGCTATTTCTTCTTCACAGACTTCCTGTGACGTCTTGTCAGAGGCCGCTGCCGAAGGAGTATATATGATGCACCTGGACCGCCATCAAAAGATCGGGCGCTTGAGAACGCAATAATCCACTTTCGCCACGGTCCACGTGTAATCCATTCTATCATCTTTGTTTTCAAAACAGGTCTGTCCGGGGAAGAAAGTCCCCGGCCGTGGACAACGAGGACGGCCCTTTTCCCCGTCATGACGGCATCTTTAAGAAAATTGTCAAAAGCAGCCCTGGCATCATCCACACCAAGACCATGAAGATCAATGTGTGCCTGGATCGAAAAATCTCCGCGATGCAATCGCTTGGTGATCTCCGGGTGAATATGATATCCGGTGCCTTCGATATATTCCGAAGTATCTGAAACCACAAAGCCTTCCCCGGATTCCACAAGAATATTAAGCTGTTGAAGCGTATCAATTTCTGTATCGTTTCCAGCTTCAATGGAAACGCGTGGAAAAACAGTCGGTTCCAAACGGTCTCCTCTATGAATGGGTTTTACATCCGCCATTGCCTCTATAAAAAGATTCTTTTCATTTATCGGGTCAGGTCTGTCGTCTATATGGGTATCGGAATTTAAAACGTTGGTGTTTTTTTCAAGGGGTTTTCCGGTGGATTCAAGGGCATCATCAAGGGGCGGTCCGGAATACAAACTTTTTTTTTCAATCAGTTCTTTTAGTTCTTCAAAGGGTCTGAAGAATCCAGGTGTTTTGGAAGTTTTCATTGTGTTCCTCCCGAAAGCTTTTCAAAACACGCCGATCTTTTTAGATCTAAATAAAAACCATAACGCCATTGATTGAATTTGACATGTTACTGCTCAGAATTCAATGAAAAAATTGTTTTTTTAGATGCGCCTTCCTTGTATCGAAAATAATCGCTTATAATTTTTTTATGATCAAAAACGATGGGGTCCGGGAGATCATTTTCTGTAAAAATACCCAACTGTTTTGCATCGTCAGCCGGTTTTGGGGTGCCGATTCCTTTTCCGATAAAAACTGTTGTTATGGTGTGGTGCCGGGGATCTCGGTCAGGGTCTGAATAGGTGTGGAACTGTTCTTTGAGTATAATTTCAAGAGACGTTTCCTCTTTTGCCTCCCTGATCGCAGATGTTTCAAGGGATTCCCCATAATCGACAAAACCACCGGGCAGCGCCCATCCATAAGGCGAATTTGCCCTTTCGATAAGCACGATATTTTGGTTGATTTCTATGATGATATCTACGGTAACAAACGGATTTCTGAATTTTTGTTTCATGCTGTTGTCCAGATATAAGCCTTACAATTCCGGAAATCCTGATGGAATCAAACAGGCAAAAATGAGGGGGTCCTTGCCCGCATTTCTTATCTGGTGATCCTCGTTACCGGGTATAAACACAACATGGCCTTTGGTAACCGGTACCCATTTTTCATCAGAAAGAACTTCGCCCTTGCCCGAGTGGATAAGGATTTCATGTTCCCATTCATGTGAATGTCTGGGAGAATAGCCCTTCTCAGAAAGTTCAAAAATACGCATGCAAAAGTTTTTTGCGCCGTCTAATTTGCCGATAACAACACGGCCGGTAACGCCCTTTACATTATCTGCATCGAAACGCTTGGGTTCTGCTTCCGAATAGTGTATGATTTTCACGCTCAGCTCCTTTGATATTGTTCATTTGCAAGTTGTATTACAATATCAGCCTGTAATGTTCGGGTCAATAAAAATGGATAGAGTGTAGTTGATGATGAAAATCGGATCCCAAAAATGGCAAAGTGTAATTTGTGAAGGTGCAAAAGATCTTGATATTCAAGCCGGCCCGGCGTCAATAGAGAAATTTGCAGTCCATGCGCTTGAACTGATGAAATGGAACCAAAAAACAAATCTGACTGCCATTACAGATCCCTTGGAGATTGCGGTAAAACATTTTCTGGATTCCATGATACCGGTGAAAATGATCCTACCCAATACTTCATTGCTTGATATCGGGTCCGGCGGCGGATTCCCCGGAATTCCGTTGAAGATATTAATACCGTCTTTATCAGTTACACTGATCGACGCTTCGCGCAAAAAGGTCAATTTTTTAAAACATGTCATCAGGATACTCGAACTTGAAGGTATAGAGGCTTTACATACCAGAGCAGAGGACTTTGCCGGAAGACCCGGCGTTGCAAATAAATATGACGTCATTATAAGCCGGGCGCTTTCTTCCATGACGGCCTTTGTTGTGACGGCATTTTGTTTTCTTAAAAAAGGGGGTGTCATCGTCGCCATGAAAGGAAACGTATCCGATGAGGATATTCAGTTGTCGTGCGCCTCGATCCAAAAAAAGCTTGGTATATCGGGCGAGGATCCCAACGCATATTCAGTAAGCGTGGATCGATATACGCTTCCGTATCTAAATTCAGATAGAACCATCGTAAGTTTACGTCTCGGTAATTCTACAATTTATTGATAAAAAACAGGTTTTTTAATAGAAACTTGTTTATGCCGTCACAATTGAATACTGGAATACTGGAGTATTGGGGATAATCGCGGAAATAAACCATTTTAATTGTAAAAAAACTCCTTCCAACCCACCATTCCGGTATTCCATTATTCCATCATTCCAATTGTGAGCGAAGCGAACTAACTTGTGAACACCATACTTATTATAGACAAACCATGATCCTTTTGATATCGACTGGAACTTAGGTGTGCGCTATGGAAATATTGTACCGAAATGAATGCATAAAAAGGGAGATGAAATATGCCCAGCGAAGACCGGCAGAACAAAATTGATTTTACCGTGGATCAGACTAATCTTTACCGTGAGGATTCCGTCACCGATATAAAAGTGGCTGCCATCCGTCGACTCGCGCCCATAAAAGCTGATGGATCGGATGACGACGGTCGAGATCCAATATTTATGGGACAGACCCAGTTGATGTCGCCATCCGGCCCCATACTCCTTCAGTCCTTGCTTGAAGCCCGGACACTGGAAGAAGCGATGGAAAAATTTCCGGCGGCAATGCAAACGGAAATGGAAAAAGCCATGGCGGAGGCTGAAAGAAATCAAAAAAGAGAGGTTGAATGAAAATTATAGTCAGCGGAAAAGGGGGCAGCGGAAAAAGCACTGTGTCTGCACTCCTTGCCATTGCGCTGAAAAATCGGAGTTTCAGCGTATTGCTTATAGATGCAGATGAATCGAATCATGGACTTCACCGCTTGCTCGGTATTTCTTATCCGGTTCCATTGCTGGAAAGTCTTGGCGGGAAACCGGGATTTAAAAAAATGACCGCCTCTGCATTCCCTCAGACATTAGATACCGTTCCTTTTAAGGATAGAATACAGATCAATGAAATTCCGAATATCTGTATTTCAGAAGGTGAGGGGATAAAACTGGTGGTTATCGGAAAGATCCACGATTTTGGGGAAGGATGTGCCTGCCCGATGGGTGCGCTTTCAAAGATGTTTTTGTCAAAACTCGATTTAAATAAAAATGAGATCGTTATCATCGATGCCGCTGCCGGGGTTGAACATTTTGGACGAAGGATCGATGCGGATTGTGACATGGTCCTTGGCATTGTAGATCCCACCTTTGAATCGTTTACCCTGATAAAAAAGATGGGCGAAATGGCCGCAAAAGCAGGTGTCGATATATTTTTTGCGTTGAACAAGGTTGATGAAAAGATTCGTGGAACGATGCTTAAACACATAGAACAGAAATTTGTGATTGCGGAAATTCCCTATGATCCCGATCTCTTTATAGACAATTTAGAAGGCAGAACACTCAAAAAAAGTTGTTCCGAACTCGAGCCGGTCTGTCAGTTGATCGAAAAATTCAATAAAAATCAACCTAAAGAAAATTAAACCCCAATCGCCCATGGATCATTCAAAAAGAACATACGGCAGTGATTACCCGACGCATCCCCGCGTTGCGGTGGGTGCTGTAATTTTTAAGGATGAAAAGGTTTTGATGGTCTTGCGCGGAAAACCGCCTGCTGAAAATAAGTGGTCCATTCCCGGCGGGTGTGTTGAACTGGGAGAAACCCTGCAAGAGGCTGCTAAAAGAGAGACAATAGAAGAGACCGGGATTGTGATTCTGGCCAGGGAACCGGTTTATACCTTTGATGTAATCGAACGAGATGAAAACGGCCATGTCCGATTCCATTACGTGATTGTAGACCTGGCTGCGGATTATGTCAGCGGCGAGCCCAGACCCGGGGATGATGCTGTTGATGTAAGCTGGATTTCGCCCGAAGATATGAAAAATTATAATGTGAGTGCTGCAACGCGAAAACTGCTGGCACAATGTTACGGGTTCGGTGAGCTGAATTTAAAATAATACCGATCCGGAAAGGTTTTTTCATAACGAGCCGTAATCCACCCTGCCCGCTCGTGCCTTACGTGGCAGGCGAGTCAAACAGCTACAAGTAAAAATTTAAGCACACCTGAAGCTTCCTAAAATCAGATGGGTTTCAAAGATCTAAACAGTTACGAAAATTCTTCCTTTAGAAACTTAATAAAGGTTTTACACAACGGTGATTGACTCCGATGTTTGTGTGTTATCAGATAAAAATTTCGTTTCAGATTCAATTCTTCAATCGCCAGTGCGCTTAAAGTCCCGGTTTTCAGCTCTTCCTCTACCGCGATGGTAGAGAGGATCGATACCCCAACGTTGTTTTTTATTCCCTGTATAACTGCTTCCGTACTTCCCATCTCCGCAATAATGTTCAGATTTTCAGTGGTGTAGCCTTTTTCCCCCAAACTCAGCTTGATCGATTTTAAAGTGCCGGAACCACGCTCGCGAATAATAAAGGGTTCTTTGAACATCATCGTGGGACGAATATGCTTTTTCTCGGCCCACTTATGTTTTGATGAAACGATGAGCCTCATCTCATCTTCGATGAGTTTTTCTTGCAGAATGTTTCTGTTTGATGTTCCGGCGCCGACAATACCGAGTTCCAGAAGTCCGGAAAGTACGTCCCGTACGATCTGATCGGTGTCGCCGATAACAAGGGAAATCGTAACCTCCGGATAAACCTTTGTAAACGCGCCGATTCGCTTCGGTAAAATATACCCACCCGGAATGGTACTGCCACCGATAACCAGGCGTCCTTTGATTATTCCCTGAAACTCGGACATTGCGGCTTCGGTTTCATCGCGTAAAGCAATCAGTTTGCGCGCGTAGCGATATAACAGTTCACCGGCTTTTGTTGGGACGGCATTTTTGCCCAAACGATCAATGAGTTGACATTCAAAATGATTTTCAAGATCTTTGATATGGCTGCTGATGGTGGGTTGGGATAAGTGGACGGCGTTCGCGGCCTTTGAGAAACCCTTCAATTCGACGACCTTGCAAAAAATATTGAGTTGCCATAAATCCATTTTATTACCTTTTTTTAAAAAAAATGGGTGATGTCAATGCTCTGAAAAAAGTTGGAATTTTAAAGTTTTTGTCCATGGAATAGACAAATAAATAAAATTTAATCAATATAAAAATGGTTAGTGATGATAAAAAACATTGAACGAATATATTATACCTGCGCTTTGCATTCATGTTCAGATGGTTGTTCGTTTTTTGACAGCACGTTTATAATCATTTCAATTTCAACTCATAGCCCGCCATATTTAATTTTTGCACGATTTCTTCAACGTGGTCGGGACCGCGGGTTTCGAGCTCAAGGTCAACGCCTGTGACGAAAATGGGCAAATTCCTTGCATTGCGGTCATGATAGATATGGAGAACATTGGCCTTGAGACCTGATATAATTATAAGCAGTTGGGCCAGAGAACCGGGAGTGTCCGTCAGGTGCACCCTGATTCGCATGATTCTTCCGTTTTTTAACAAGCCCTGACTCAGGATTCTGCCCAACAGAGGGCTGTCTACATTGCCGCCGCTGATCAGAAGGACGACTTTTCTTCCCCGTGGAACTTTAACCGAACCGCTTAATAGTGCTGCAAGGGGAACGGCTCCCGCGCCTTCGGCCAGAATTTTTTTCCGTTCCAGAAGGAGTAGGATTGCTGCCGCAATCTGATCTTCCTCAACCAAAACCACATCATCAACAAACTTTTGGATAATATCGAAATTAAGCTCTCCTACCTGTTTTACATTTATGCCGTCGGCTATAGAATGCTCTGAAAAAACCCTCGTGAGTTTTCCCCTGCGATACGATTCATAGGCTGAGGGACAGGCAGCAGATTGGACGCCGATGACATTGATTTCCCGTTTAAGAGATTTTAGGGTTGACGCGATACCAGAAATAATTCCGCCACCGCCGATAGGCACGAGAATCATGTCGGCATTTTTGAGATCTTCCAGGATTTCAAGACCGATGGTTCCCTGTCCCGTAATGATATCCGGATCATTAAACGGGTGAATAAAGGTTTTTCCTTCCAATGCTATTTCTTTGGCTTTGTTAAGACATTCCCCCAGGCTTTTCCCTTCAATGACCATTTCGCCGCCATATCCGCGAGTCGCTTCTTGTTTGCTGATGGACGCCCATTCAGGCATCACGATGGTTGCGGGAATGCATGACTGCCTGGCAGCCAGAGCCACCCCCTGTGCATGATTTCCCGCAGACGCCGCTACTACGCCGCCTGGGCCGATTCTGTCTTTATTGCTCAATATGAAGTAAGTTGCGCCTCTAATTTTGAACGATCCTGTTTTTTGAAGATTTTCCAGTTTCAGATAAATATCCCCGCCAAACATTTGACTAAAAGAAGGGGAATGGATCAGAGGGGTTCGAATGATCTTTCCCTTAAGCATTTTGGCTGCGTGCTGAATTTTCTCTATGGAAATCATATTTCAATCCTTTCTTGATGGACACCCATAATGTGTTTTATAACGACATTAATGCATTCAAGCAGTGCACGATTTCGTTGCGGATCATTCCGCATTATTTGAAGATTTGAAAGAAATACTCCCACGGCCCTTCACACATATATACTTTATAGTGTATAATAAAATAGATGCAATACATCATTGATGGGGTTCAAAAAAAAGGTTTCGATTGATCCACCTTTTGAATTTTTGATCCGCGGATGAGCTTTTCTCGGGTTTTGAAACGAAACATTGTATTAAAAACAATATTAAAAGGTCGGTGATGAATATTAACTTTTGGATTGAAAAACTGTTCCAGCAGGTCGCGGATCTTTTTTATGAAAAAATACCGCAACCTTTTCCCGACAGGGAACGACTGAAACAGTGTAAAATTATTTCGCACCGGGGAGAGCATGATAATAAAACGGTGTTTGAGAACACCATTCACGCATTTGATCGGGTCAATGAAGCGGGCGTATGGGGAATAGAGTTTGATATTCGATGGACCAGAGATTTGCATCCGGTTGTCTTTCACGACAGAGATTTTCGGAGAGTTTTTAAATATGATTCAGAAATCAATAAGCTAACACTGGCCGAGTTAAAAACCCATTTTGATTTGATCCCTACGCTTTCCGAAGTCATTCAAAAGTATGGCAGAAAAATGCATTTCATGGTTGAAATTAAGGAAGAAGTATATCCAAATCCGGGATATCAACACAGTGTGTTAAAGGAACTTTTTCAACAGTTGACGCCTCAAGTCGATTTTCATTTTATTTCTCTGAATCCAAAGATGTTCATGCTGATCAATTTTGTACCTTCATCAACATTTGTTCCAAGCGCCAGGCTCAATGTTAAACCGTTGAGTGATCTGACGCGGATAAAAAAGTACGGGGGAATAGCAGGGCATTATTTTTTTATAACCAATACCCTGTTGAAAAAACATCGTTTACAGAATCAATGTGTTGGAACAGGATACATTCGTTCTAAAAACTGTTTATTCCGTGAGCTTAACAGGGGCGTAGAATGGCTTTTCTCGAACAATGCGGTAGAACTTCAGGGCATATGCAGTTCGCTATTGAAATCCAACCCATAACAGCCTGTTCAAGATTCCAGACAAGCCGCTTCCATTCTGCCCTTTTCTTCATCGACAAAAAACAAGAGTATCCCTCCGATGACAAAGAGAACTATGATCGACGCAATTCCCCATCGGGCTGCCAAGCGAGTGACATAAGTAATCTGTTCCGGTGTTGGAGAAGGGGGCATTAAAATCCGTTTCGCAACCAGCCCACAAAAGCCGATCAACACCGGCCCCAGAATCGCAGCGAACTTGCCCAGCATGTTATAGAAACCATAGAATTCGGCGGTTCGGTTTTTGGGAATCAATCGCGAATAGTAAGATCGACTCAGTGCTTGAATTCCGCCCTGTACAAGGCCGATGGTGATGGCCAAAACATAAAACTCATGCTTATGGGTCATCATTGCCCCCCATAAGGTAACGACGATATAGATGACGATGGCAATATAAATCGATTTTCGTGCGCTCCACATTTGTCCGAGTTTTCCGAATATCAGTGTACTCGGAAATCCAACAAATTGTGTAACTAAAAGAGCCATGATTAAATCATTGGAATCAAATCCAATGGAAATTCCATAATCGACGGCCATCCGAATAATGGTGTCTACACCGTCGATGTAAAACCAGTAGGCGACTAAAAAGAGAAACACCGTTTTCAAACGCCTGATTTTTTTGAATGTTTCAGTGAACTCTTTAAAGCCGGTTGTAATAAAATTGTTGCCATTGGGTGAAACAACTGTTGATTTTATTTCAGGTACCCACAAAACAGTAAAAATGGTAAAGAAGCCCCACCATAAGGCCACTGAAAGAAAAGCATATCTGATGGCCGTTTCCGCATCGGGCAATCCGAATTTTTCGGGCATTAATGTCATTAAAACGTTTACCATAAATAGAAGTCCGCCACCAAGGTATCCCATTGAATATCCCAAACCGGAAACATAGTCTATTTTGTCTTCATTTGCCAAACCCGGGAGGAGCGAATCGTAAAAAATATTGGCGCCGGAAAAGCCGATAATTCCTATTACATATATGAAAATAGCCCATCCCCAATCTCCTTTTTGAATCAAAAATAAAGATGCGGTCATTAAGACTCCGAGATATGCAAAAAAGATGAGAAATTTTTTTCTCACTGAGCCGCTGTCAGCTATTGCACCCAATACCGGAGCCAGTAGGGCGACCAAGATTCCGGCGATAGCATTGCCGAATCCGAGTCGGGCGGTACTCATATTGACATCGGCACCGGAACTCCAAAACTGTTTAAAGAAGATCGGGAAAAACCCTGCCATAACCGTGGTTGCAAAGGCAGAATTTGCCCAATCATACATCGCCCATCCCCAGACCGCTTTTTTGTCTTTGTTCATTCGAAAAATCTGCCCATAATAATATCTTTAAATATTGAAATAAAAAAGGGAACAGGTCTTATGATCTGGAATCTATGCCCCATTATAAAGCCTTGTTCCCAATAAATTTAGTTAACTTTTTTTAGTTTTTCCAAAAGGCTCTTGGCGTTTTTGATGTTCTTTTTTGCTTTGTCATGCGATGGATTCAGCTCCAGTGTTTTTTCCCATTCCTTTATGGCATTTTGCAGTTCTTCATTCAGAAAATATTTGACGCCACGAAGGTAATGTGATTCAGCTTGACTCTTTATCGCTTTTTGAGCAGCCGATCGAATTTTATCAGCACAGTCATTGGCCGGATCTGTTTCGTCAAGTATTTTTAACGCCTCAGCATATTTCTTTCGGATTAACAAACTCCTTCCATGTTGGCAATGGGCGGTATTGATAAGGTTTTTAGTTGCTCTATTTGATGGATCATGACTCAAAATTTTTTCTGCCAGTTGTATTGACGCTTCATATTTATTTTCTTTAAGAAGAAGTTCGGCTTTTAAAAACTCCTTGTGAATGGCATCTTGAATGGCTTTATCAACGCTTTTATATCCAGGCGTGATCTTATTGAACATGTTTAATGCTTCAAAATGCTTCTCCTGGCGGCTTAATCGTGTGCCAGCTTGATAGAAAGCCTCATTTCTTAAATCAATGGCAACTTTGTTTGAACGATCATTTTTCAAAATCTTATCCGTTATATCGACAACCTCCTGGTATCGCTTTTTTTCTAAAAAGTCCTTTGCCGCAATTATTTTTTGACGAATATCGATGGCGGTTTGATTAAAATCCGGTTCCAGTACGGGAAGCTTAAGCGATTGCCCTGGTAGGGGTTCGGCGTCCGTTCTAAGGTCATTAAAGTATGTGATTAGAAAATCAAATCCGGGATCTTTATAAAATTTCTCAGAGATGCTTTTTAAAGAGTCGTCCTTTTTTGGGCTGTAAAGAATATATTCTTTGGGAATTAAATTGTTTTTCAGATAATCAATAGCTGAATCATGGTCGGGCTTGTATCGTAATGCGGTCAGAAACTGTATGCGGGCCTCTTCGAATCTGTTCTGATTGTAAAATTTCCTCCCTTTTTCAAAAGAGTCACCGGATTTAATATCAATTTTCGATTTCAAATCGGACATTTTTTCGGATATTTCCGGGTTGTCAGGGCTTAATGTGCCGGCAATTTTCATATAAAAAAGGGCCAGTTGTAATTCATCTATCCTTTCAAACATCTTTGACTTGCTCAAATAATAAGAAGGCTGAAAAATCGATTCGTCTCCAAGTGTTTTTTCTGAAATCTTTTTCGAAAATTTATCACCGGAATCTCCGAATGAATCAACAGGATCGGCGAATCCTTGAAAAAAAGACAATATAATAAACGGCAAAAAAATGTTTATCAATTTTTTCATTTCAATTCGTTCTTCTGAAAGACGGACAGTTCCCTTTTAAACTGTTCAATGTCATAATTGCCGTAAATTACAGACCGGTTAATTCTATATTTATCAACAAAAAATGAAGTCGGCTTCCGGCCTATGGTAAATGCGGCACGGTAACCATGCTTTTTTAAAATGGCAATGATCAAATTATTGGTTTCTCCGTAAGGGTATGCCAAATATTTACAATCCTTATTCAAAGTCCTTTCTATGAGCTTTTTGGGATAACTTATCTCCGTTTCAACGGAATTAAAATATTCTTTAAACGATTCATTCTTCTTGAGGGCAGCAAGATTCCGGTGTGTCTTTGTTTGGCATTGGATGTCAAACCCTTGTTTTGAAAGTCTTTTGATTTGGTCCCAGGTTAAGGCCTTCCCGCCGCCGATAAAATCCGTGTAAATAAAAAACGTTGCAGTAAAACCATATTTTATCAATATGGGAAGTGCGATATCGTAGATAGAGCCCCATGCGTCGTCAAATGTAATGACAATCGATTTTTCGGGGAGTTGTTCCTTGTAATCGATAAAATCTAATAATTGATCCAGCGAAATGACATGATAGCCGTTTACTTTCAGGTAGTTCATTTGGATTTCAAAGTCGTCTTTTGACACTGACATTTTATCCGACCTGTTTTCTGAGAAATTGTAATAAACCAATATCGGGACCGTTTGATAACCATCGGCTTTTAGTCCGCCTTTATTTAAAGGTGATAACGGAATAATCAGTTCCTGACCTGGAGTTAGCGTTGTGATACCGTTAAAATCGGCAATCAGCCAACCCTTGCCCGGATCTTTCAGGTAGGTGGAGGCAAGGGAAGAAAATGTGTCTCCACGTATTGTCTTTAAGAGAACAAAATCTTCAAAAACGCGAGTTTGAGGATGTTTTCCGAAAATCGGTCCGCTTGTTGAGCAGGCTGAAAGCAAGAATAGATTTAACAGAAGGAATATTAATAAAACGACATTTGCCTGTTTAGACATGATGCTTCTCCCGTATATCCAGAAGCTTAAAGGTTTCCACAGGTTCTGATTTGCCCTTTATGTATTGCGGAGGGAGCGATTCTACTTCGATCAACTCTTTAATACGGGTATAAACGCTCTTGCTGATGATTATTTCACCGGGACTGGCCAGCCGGTAAAGATGTGCGGCCAGGTTAACGCTGTTACCGATAACGGTATATTCCATTCTGTCCTGCGATCCGATATTGCCTGATACGACAACACCCGAATTGATTCCGATTCCCACGGATTGAAGGAGGTCATTTCCATTTTTACCTTTTTCAAAAAATGCTTTTTGCATATCAAGGGCAGCCATTACGGCTCTAATCACATGATTTTCCTTATAAACAGGGACGCCAAAGACTCCGAGAACCGCATCACCGATAAACTTATCCACATATCCGCCATGATACCGAATCGTCCGTGTTGCAATTTCAAAATATTGATTCAGCTTTTCAACGATTTCTTCAGGCTCCTTTACTTCAGAATATAAAGAAAATCCTCTGATATCGGTAAAAACGATAGTGGCTTCACTCCTATGGCCTTTTAGCCAGAGACTTTCAGGGTTGGCCATGATCATTTCCAAGACCTCTGAACCGATATACTTGCCAAAGGATTTCTGCATGAGGGAATTTTTCCAGAGCTCATCACCCATGCGATTGAATGCCGTAGCCAGATTCCCCAGTTCATCATTTCTATCGAGTATGATTTTATGTCGATAATTTCCTGAGCCGATTTCCTGGGTTGCCTGAACAAGATTGGAAATCGGGCGAGAAAAATGAAATCCAAGAAAAACTGCAATACAACTTCCAAAAATGATAATGAATAAGGTTATCACAATAATTGTCAGTTGTGCTTTATGTATTAGTCTTTCAATAAAATCGATGGAAAACCCCACATGAACTTCACCCAATTCTTTTTCCTGAAACCGAATAGGGAAGGATAAATTTAGAACGTGCGTGCCTGATTTTGAAAAGTAATTAAAATACACAACGTCTGCGTCTTTCCTCACATCGGTGATATCCTCAAACTTTTCAAAGGGATTGCCGATTTTGTTAATGTCCGTATGGGCTTTTATTATCTGGTTGTGATCAACAATAATCGCATAAAGAAGCCCCTCGGCATGAGTGGCGTCTTTTATTAAAGTATTAAGTTGTAAAACATTGTCTTCAAGAAGCGGAATGGCGGCATTGCCGCTAAAATAATTCAGACTGACTTTTCCGATCTTTAGCGTTTGATTATATAGTCTTTCTCTTTGCTGGCTCAGAATGAAAAAGCCCATCACAAAAATGGTGGTGATAATAATAACCATGGTTGCAGCAAAAAACTGTAACCAGATGGGGATACGTGGTGGGGGAAGTGCTTCAACAAAGCTTTCACGTTTTTTTTTGACGATTCCTCTGAGGTCATCAGTCAATGTATTGATTGATATCTGATATTCATCGTTGACTGCTTTAACCAGATCTTTTTCCAGTGCATAACCCAGTTCAACGATAATCTGTCCCAAGCGAACGGCCTTGCCCAACGTATAGAGTTTATCATTTTGAACCTTGAGGGCATTTTGGAGTTGTTCTTCGGTAATTATACCTCTTTTCCTTAAAACCACCCCGATGGTTTCACTATAATTTACAGTAGGTTTTCGAAACCATCTATTGATCCTGGACTGAAAATAATTTTGAGCGGTCAACGGCTTCATAAGTAAGGTTTCCGGCACCAAATACCCAAAAAAATATAGAAACTAAAGTCTTTCGTTAGTTATAGAAAATTTTTAACTATCTATGACTATCCAAATATGGCCAATATGTCAATAATTGAAGAGTATCCTGCAGCTCCGCTAAAACGGGATTTCCGCTACGCTAAAACAAGCCGCAGGGAATCTTCACGGCATGGTATTTTCCGAATTTTGGATTCGATCGCTTATGTCGGTTCAAGTTTTGCATCCAATTGTCAAAAAATCATCTGATGACGCCAAGGAACTGACGAATCAAGACAAATCCAGTCGGGTTCTTCATCAAATTACTTCGGACTAAATACAAAAATCTTTAAGGCAAAGATGGTGCAGAAGACCAAAAACAGGCAAGGCAAAAAGACATAAATTGGCTTAAAAATATTGGTATTACAAAATAAATTATAACATTTGTCATCGCCGACACCAGTTGATTCAGATTTTAATTCATCTTATTTCAAAAATTCATACAATTTTATTACCATTTTAAAATAGATGGCATGCATCTTGAAAACTTTGGGATCGGAATGATGTCGTTTAACTCCTGAATTTCGAATCTGTTGAGTTTATCTATGGTTGTATTCGTTCGAAATTTTATGATGTTAATTTGAAAAAGTGATCGCAATAGAGGAATCATTTGACGTCTGCAATCAGAAAACAATCTATAACGAATCAAATTGAAATTGCCGGTAAAACAGAGGATCTGATTAAAGCTGAGTTATTGACTGCGAAATATGAAGCACTGTTTGATATTTTTAAGAAAAATATCAAACAGTTTTAACATTGAGCATAACACGTATAAATTATGAAGATATTGATAGCAGAAGACAATGATACATCCCGCCGTATTTTGGAAGCCGTTCTCATCAAGTGGAGTTACGAAGTTACATCTGCTTCTGACGGGAATGAAGCGTGGGAAAAACTCCAGGAAAAAGATGCTCCGAGGCTTATGGTATTGGACTGGATGATGCCGGGGATAAATGGTGTTGAAATATGCCGCAGGCTGCGTCAAATCGATGTCGTCGAGCCGATATATATTATTCTTTTGACCGCACGTGATGATAAAAATGATATCGTCGAAGGTCTCAGGGCGGGTGCTGACGATTATAT
>JAWOIY010000079.1:0-22855 GCA_046484425.1 Desulfobacterales bacterium
ACTTGTCCGGGAAAGGATTGACCATCAATGTTCCACAGGGACATTTTCTATTTTATTGCTCAAAAAAACGTTTGAACTTTCGCTTTTACTTTCACCTTAAATAGGTTTATAATCCGAATAAGAATCTCATCAAACACATCAAACAGATTAATCAAGGGGCGTTTCATGATGCTCGAAAAAATGAAAGAACTTGTCAGAAAAAAAAATATTTGTGTTCTGGCAACGGTTTCGGATCACAAGCCGTATTGTTCACTTATGGCCTACATCACCGATTCACCCTGTGAAGAAATTTACATGGTGACACACAAAAATACAACCAAAT
Source organism: Desulfobacterales bacterium (assembly GCA_046484425.1). Lineage (GTDB taxonomy): Bacteria > Desulfobacterota > Desulfobacteria > Desulfobacterales > UBA11574 > UBA11574. Next base: position 323 of record JAWOIY010000079.1, read on the forward strand.
TTAATAACCTGCAAAAAAACCCTTCGGTCAGTCTGCTGATCGACTCTCGGGAAACGAAACCGAGATCCGATGCTCAGGCGTTGACCATTGACGGTGTTTTTATTCCCCTTATCGATGAGGATAAAAAACAAGAGATTCTAAACAGAATGATGGAATCTTTTCCGAATATGAAAGATTTCATTCATCATCCGGAATCTGAACTTATCCGTATCAAAATAATTTCATTTTTACTTTTAAAAGGCTTGACCGAATCCCATTTTATGTCTTTGTGAAATGATTACGTTCCCCATAAATCCATCTTTTTTTGATGGCTTCGTATTGCGTCATTTTAATCCAGTACCTTCATCAGCTCGGGAACCGTATTGTTGGGGCTGATCTTGTACCAGGCATGTTCGATGTTTCCATTTTCATCAATGAGAAAAGATGAACGAATGATCCCCATAAAGGTTTTACCATACATCTTTTTCTCACCCCAAACGCCAAAAGCCTCTGCAATTTGATGATCCGGATCTGAAAGCAAAGCAAAGCCCAGGTTGTGCTTGTCATCAAATTTTTTCTGTGTTTCAGGCGTATCCGGACTGATTCCTGTGACGGCTGTGTTTTTTCCTTTAAGTTCTTCCAGTGCGTCCCGCACATTCTTTGCCTGTGTGGCTCAGCCGGAGGTGTTGGCCTTGGGGAAAAAATAAAGAAACAGTTTCTTGCCGGCAAAATCGGAAAGGCGTGCATTCTGACCGTTCTGGTCTTTAAGAACAAAATAGGGGGCTTTGTCTCCCGCATGAAGTGTTTTCATCATCAACCTCCTTTTTAAAAGGATGTAAGTGTTCAGGTGGCTGTCATTTCCCCTTCACGTCGGTGTCTCCGTCGCTAGTATTTTCAGTGACTTAGCAGTGGTGGCATTCCTTCCCCCTCCGCGTTCTCCCACGAAAAACATGCGGGAGCCGCGGTCTCCCCCACTGCGAAATCACTGAAAATACGAAGCGACTCCGCCAATAACGTTACGGGAAAACAACTGCCCCCTGAATAGTTACAAAAGGATAATCTGTTTGTTGACGGATTGTCAAATTTATAAAATTTTAACGACCCGGAAGATGTGAAGCCTTCCCTACCCTAAAGGGCGGGGCTTGCGGGAAGTAGGCCGGTCAATATGGGGTGGTGGGGTGTTTAACAATAGGTATATATTACCTGTTCGTAAGGGATACTTGATTGTTATGTGCTGGGCTTGTAATAAAAATTACGGTCTTTTCAAAAAGTTGCGGGTTCGAAAAATACGGTATTGCTGAAAGCCGGTAATGCGAATAAAAAGACCCCAAGTTTCATTCCTTTAATACACGATATTGCCGATTGGCCTGATATAATTTTGATTTTTCTGAATCGTAAGGCGGATCAATACATCCCTTGACAGATAAATCTTTGGCGTATGATACGCAACTAACCGAACTGTCATTAGATTTGCAGAGATACAGCAAATATACAATCAAGGCCAAGCTCGGATCAGTCAGAAATATTGAAATGGTATAGTAAAAGTGGACACTCCGAAAAGCATGTTATAAGAACCAATTTCAAGGAGGTGTCCAATGACCCAAAAACGAAACAATTTTCAAAGCCAATACGCCTGTTCAATGGGATAGTTTTGAAAAGTAAACAATTGATGAGATTATTTTCCGATCTACCAAACTTCGGAACAGGTTGATTCTTGAACTGATGGCAAGGGGCGGTATGCGAATTGGTGAAGTGTTTAAACTGACACCGGATGATATATCGGGCAGAAATTGCTCATCCGAGATCCGAAAGGCGGCCGTGAACAAGAAATTATACTCATAACTCAGAAAATTGCCGATCGGCTAAGGGAATACATCAATTCAAGGCACACTGATTCAATCAGGGGATATTTCCCATATCCTATGAAGCCGCCAGATCTATGGTAAAAAAGGCCGGTGAAATGGTGGGTGTTCGACTTCGATCCCATGATTTAAGGCGCTATGCTGCCACATATGCATCTCGTGCCGGGGTTCCAATTGAAATTGTCAGTAAGATCATTTTACGACATTCAAATCTTTCGACAACTCAGATGTATTTGGGCAAGGTTAGTGATAATGAAGCTATGAGATGGATTGAGAATTTGTATGCTTAGGCCTGGGGGGAGAATCGTAAAATGGTGATTCTCCCCACTCATTCAGATATCGAATGAATATTACAGGAATTTAGGAATGTTATAAGCTTTGATCCATTTCAGGGTGATCGCAATTTCCGAATTGAGAGAATTTATATCAATGGAAGATAAGAGATTCCTTTTCACCAGGTTCCTCTAAGTTAAACACAGACATCGTTTTATCATCAACAACTTTAAGGGTTACAAATCCATATGAATAATAGAGATACCCATAAAATTTTCCATCCGGACCTAAAATCTCGTTGAGCCAAGGTTCATACTGAGTGTTCGAATAAATCCATTCGGTCATCTCTATCAAATCTTTCTGATCCTTGACCTTTTTCCAGCGATCCCCCACCAGTGTTGTTTCATTATTTTTCGGATCGAACATGATCCCCAGAGCCGCTCGAGGGCTGTATCCTTCATATTTGTCGGAATAATAAATGTTATAATCACCCCAGTTGTCTATTAGATCTTGAATGGTCACTTCGCTATGACTTTTGTCTATCATTCTGAGCTTTCCGTAGTTATTTGACCATGACGCACAACTGGAGATAAGAATAGCGACCAAGAAAACACTTAAAAATTTATATTTTTTCATTTTTCCCCTATTTAAAATAATGCCACACTAATTTTGACAAACTTGTAAAAAGTCTTTTGTGAGCGACATTTGAGCATTTGGGGAATCAGCGTTTCAAGCGGTGAAGCGTTAAAAATTTCAAGCTGTTTGAGGCGCTTGCGCCGAGTTCTTGAAATTTAGCGAAACCGATGGAAACGCCCCCAAATGGTCACGGAGCGAGCAATATCGACTTTTTACGATACCATCAATTTTGGGCTGAATTTGTTCTTTTTTAAACTTATTTATTGCGATAAAGCAACGGCCTCAGCGAAAGCCTTCTCCATATCAGGTATCCGAATAATCTCCGGCACGACCTGAATATATCTAATGATACCGGTTTTATCCACAAGCACTATCGTTCTGGCTAAAAGTCGTAAATCATCAATCAAAAGACCGGTTGCAAGCCCAAATGCTCCCTCACGGTAATCAGATAAGTATCTAATATTTTGAAGTTTAGCTTCTTTTGCAAATCTCATTTGGGCAAAAGGTGTATCCCGGCTGATCGTAATACGTTGAACGGTAGCAGGCAGCTTGTTTCCCTTTTCGCCAAGATAATGGGTCTGAGCCTCGCAAACTTTCGTATCTATCGATGGTACGATACTTAAAAATAGAACCTTTCCTTTTTCCTGAGATAAATCCACCATATTCATACTGTCGGCTTCGGTTAGCTTTACCAAAGGCAACGGTTTACCAATTACAATTGGGTTTCCAAGTAAATTCATCGGCTTTCCTTTGAAAGTCACTGATCCACCAGCTTCCGCAGAACCCTTATCAACATCAGGGATAGAACCTGTCTTTTCACAAGCTGTAAAAAACAGCATCCCTCCAAAAATTGTAAGTATAAGTATATTTCTAATCATAGTTATATCTCCTTTTAAATATTTTTGTGGTATGTTTTGATTAAGTTGTCATATACATCGTGTTATTGAGGTGGCGACTCCACCAGTGTCTCCTCTCCGGAGAGAGTAACGTGAGAAAATAAAAAAGCTAAACCCTTTTACATACCTACCCGCTTTAATTGTGGTGTTTAATTTTAAAAATATGAACAATAAACCTAAAGTCAATTGTGCTGACCAATAATGGTATTCTCGAGAGAAGGTCCAAATGGGAATGTAAACAATTCCTGAAACTGGAATACGGTTGGTGTAATGATAAATTTCGGAACTGTCAGGAGGTTGATGGTTCGAAGCATTTGTGTTTTCTTCCCATCAATGCAAGTTCAAACATCTTAATTTTCAGTACGCTTCGCAAGGTCGGACCGAGGTCACGTTTGATTTGACGATAAAACGGCAAAAAAGCAGTACTGATTTTGAGCTTAGAACATGGTTTTTGCCATGGAAATTGGATTCTTAAGAAGTCATCAGGATAACGTCTTGGCATCCGGAAAGCCGAGGGGGTGGGCCAAGCTGATAAAATTAATTGTGGTCTTTCGTATTGACTATTATTTTTATAGAATTAATTTCTAATAATAAGATCAAGGTTATTTCATTGATGTAGTGACTGAGCGACACGAACGTTTAAAGTCAAGGAGTTGAGACAAATGGCACAACAAACTAAACAAGAGAGAGAAAGCGCTTTAAACGGCGCTGACAAGGCCATCATTCGTGAGGACATTCTCCAGAGTTTTCCGGGGCTTTTCGGTACCAAAACGATAAACGGTCGGAAGGTCAATGTGGAACGAGAGATTGCCGCACTCGCCAAAGAGCTGCATCCCGAGATTGCCGCTGCCCTCACCGCGCGTAGTGCGCTATTGCATTCTCCCGAGACGGTCCGTGCGAAATATGCCTGGCCGAAGTGGGATGACACGTTTGAAGATCCCGTAACGAAGCAGTTCTGGACATATCACCAAATCGTTCAGGGCCTGATTGATAACTTTCTCGGCCGGGACAGCGAGTGGTGCTGGCGCCTCAACGATGAAGCGCCCATCCCGAAGGACGCCCACCCGTTGAAGAATCCCGGCTTGGAACTCACCGGACCGTGGCATCCGCTGGACATGGCCTTCAAAGCGTTGAATAGCCCGGCGCCGATGAATATGCCGGACTTTGAAGACGCCTCGCCGCCCCATTTTCGGCCTGACGGCACCCTCGCGAGTCAGCCGATAGGAATTTTCGCGGCCTTGGAGAACGCGAAAGAGATCTTTGAAGGCACCTGGGCCGACCGCGCCTATGAGGTGAAGACGAAAGGCAAAACGCGCGAGTACAGGATCAAAGAGGCTCCGGCGCAATGGCCGACCCGGTTTGCCCGGCCTCCGAGCATCCACGTTCGGTATGACCACATAACGGTTGACGGCGAACCGGTGCATGGTGTGATTCCCGTCACCCTCCTCTGGGCGCTCAATAACTTCGAGTCTCTCGCACGATCCGGCACCGGCCTATACTACTACATACCAAAGCTTCAGACCCCTCAGGAGGCGCTCATTGTGGAGAAGCTCCTGGTACGGGTGGAAGACTTGATCGGCGTTCAACCCGGCACCATCAAGATCAAAGTCCTCTACGAGGAGGGGAATGCCGGCCGGTTCCTGCCCGTGATTGCCTGGGTCTTGCGACGCAGGCTCCTTGGGACGAACGTCGGCCGCTGGGATTACCTGGCCAGTATCATTGAGATGTGGAAGGACGATCCGAAAGGGGTGTTTCCGGATCCGCAGTCCATCGGCATGGCCACCCCGAACATGATTGCATATCAGCGGTATAACGCGCTGATGATGCTCATGGCCGGCATGAAGGACGGCGAACTCAGCCAGGGGGGGCCCATTGGCGGGATGGCGGCGGTAATGATCTACCAGCCGACCGATCCCTATGGGCGCTCGCAGTATAACCCACTGGCCCTTCGTGCGATGGTCATCGACAAGATTCGAGAACGTCTGCTGGGCCTCATCTTTGTGCCGGAAAAGCAACTGCCCGCAGGTCGACAGCCCACCCTGGAAGAGATCCTTGCCGGAGGGGTGAAAGGACGGCTCTACGACACCTATCGGCAAAGTTGGGTTGCCAGTCCGGATCCGTCCTATGTTGCCGCCGGAAATGCACCGTTACAGACTTCCGTAACGGAGCTCCAGGCAATCCTCGATGCGCCGCCACAGGAAGTGAACGTGAAAGACAAACTGATGCCGACGGTCACCAGTGGTCTCGTTGAGGCAGAGCGACTCCTGCTGCAATCCCGCGGCTTGTTGAATTCACAGGGCAAGATCACACCCTGGGTCGTTACCAAAGACATGTTCAGTATGCCGGAGAAGCTCTTCACGCAAGAACTCTGGGACAGTATCTATGGTGTGCCGAAAGGTGAGATCACTATTGAACACATCCAGCATGCTTTCTATATGGCGGCGAACTACGGATTCCAGATTCTTGGCGGCAACTTTGCCGCTGCCATCGATGATTACGAACTTTCGCTGCGTTTCATGAATGATCTCGCCACCTACCGGATCGATGTGTCGTGGCTGTGGACGATCCTCCATCACCAGGCTGTCATCACCAGGGATGGCTACCTAAAACGGCCTGCGCTCACAGCCGATGGACTCACGCCGGCTGAGAATGCCTTCCAGGTCAAGTCCGGAACCCGTTTCACCGAGGAGCTGTTCCTGAGATTGTGGGACTACCACAACGAATGGACGTCGGCGTTTTTCGCGGAGCTGGACCGCCTCGGCAATCCGGGCCGCTTTGACCGTGCCAAGGCGCCCGTCATTATGGAGATCTTGAAACGTCAGCTGCTGTCTGCCCGCTACGTGCAGCACAGTGCCAGGGTCCTCTTCGTCCTGGCGCCGGCGAACGAGCAGGAGCGCGTGCAGCTTCTTGAGGCGATCTTCACCCTCTCCCGCGAGGAAGTCGTCAAGCGCGTCCATGAAGGCACGCTGAACAAGTCCGCGTTGGATGCCCACGATTATGTCTATGACGTTTTTCCGGGGATCGAGGGAGGATAGTGTTCGGTGGTGGGAAAGATGAGGAACAATTAAGTGATCCAATCCAAACCCTTGATAAGAGAATTATCGCTTGATTCCGCTAAATTAGAAAAGGTTCACCAACTGTTTCAGCATGTAATAGATTAGCGGAATAAAAATGGCGGGAAGCATGTTACCGACTTTTATTTTTTGAATTTCAAGCAGGTTAAACCCGATGGCCATGATCAAAAGACCGCCGACGCCGGACATTTGATTGATAACCGAGGAAACCAGGAACGGCTTCATCAATGACGCGGTCAAGGTGATAAACCCCTGGTATACGAATACGGAGATCGAGGAAAACAATACCCCGATTCCAAGTGATGATGCAAAAATAATGGATGAAAGTCCGTCCAGGGCGGATTTGGCAAACAGGGTTTGATGGTTGCCCGTCAACCCGCTTTCCATAGATCCTACAATGGCCATTGACCCCACGCAATACACCAAACTGGCCACCACAAACCCTTTGGCGATACCGTCTCCGGCTTTTGCAAATATTGTTTCAAGTCGCTTTCCCAGGTTTTCCAGCCTCTCTTCTATTCTCAGGAATTCTCCCAACAGGCTTCCGATGACCAGGCTGAAAATGACCAGCAGTATACCGTCGGTTTTAAATGCCATTTTAAGACCGATTAAAATAACTGCGAGGCTGATGGCCTGCATGACCGTAACATTATATTTCCGGGGGATCCCGCCTCTAAAGACAAGCCCCAACAAACTGCCGACAATAATGGACAGCGTATTGACAATGGTACCGAGCAAATTACAATCTCCTAAAAATCATTAATCAGCAAATTTTCGAAATCCGGATGAATTGACCGGCCTGCACCCAGCAAACCCCACCCTTCAGGGCGGGGAAGGCTTCACAGAAAATCTTACCTTTAGACAGTTTGACATTAAACAGTCAATGTTTATTTTTTAGGCGTTTAAAAATAAAAACAATCGGAGGAACGAATGCGTTTTGACAAATTTACCATAAAATCACAGGAACTCATTCAAAAAGCACAATCACTGGCTTCATCCCATAACAATCAGCAGATCGAGCCGGAGCATCTGCTGTCGGCCATGTTCGATGAATCCGAAGGCATTGCCCGGGCCATGTTGAACAAACTGGGCGTTTCGGTTAGCGATGTTTCCCATGATTTGTCTATTGCCATTGACAAATTGCCCAAGGTCAGTGGCGGTGCGGTCGGTGACGCCTATATTTCTCCAAGGACCAAAGGTGTCCTCGATGCGGCGTTCTCGGAAGCCGCTAAAATGAAAGACCAGTATGTCAGCATTGAACATATCTTTATCAGCATATCAGACGAAAAAACGGGAGATGCCGCAAGAATTCTCAAAGCAAAGGGAATTACCAGAGAATCGATTCTGAAAGTTCTCTTGGATATTCGCGGATCTCAGCGGATCACAGATCCGAACCCTGAAGAAAAATATCAGGCACTGGACAAGTTCAGCCGCAATCTCACCGACCTGGCCCGACTGGGAAAGCTCGACCCGGTGATCGGACGTGATGATGAGATCCGGCGCATTGTCCAGGTTCTCTCCAGGCGGACCAAAAACAACCCCGTCCTCATCGGTGAACCCGGTGTCGGCAAAACCGCCATCGTCGAGGGCTTGGCCCAACGCATTGTGGCCGGTGATGTTTCCGAGTCCCTTAAAAACAGAAGGCTCGTTGCCCTGGATATGGGGGCACTCATTGCCGGTGCAAAATACCGGGGAGAATTTGAAGATCGCCTGAAAGCGGTCCTTAAAGAGGTCGAAAAAGCGGAAGGGGAGGTCATTCTTTTTATCGATGAACTCCACACCCTTGTGGGTGCAGGCGCCAGCGAAGGTGCCATGGACGCATCCAACATGCTCAAGCCGGCCCTTGCAAGAGGCACTTTGCGCTGCGTGGGCGCCACAACAATAAACGAGTATCGAAAATACATTGAAAAAGATGCGGCCCTTGAAAGACGGTTTCAGCCGGTGATGGTGCTCGAACCCACCACGGAAGATACCATATCGATCCTTCGGGGTCTCAAGGAAAAGTATGAAGTCCATCACGGCGTGCGGATCAAAGATTCGGCCATCGTCGCTGCGGCAACCCTGTCTCACCGCTATATTTCCGACCGATTTCTACCGGATAAGGCCATTGATCTCATCGATGAATGCGCGTCAAAACTCAGGATTGAAATCGATAGTATGCCTGTGGAAATCGATGAAATTCAGCGCAAAATCACCCAGGCTGAAATTGAAAGGGAAGCTTTAAAAAAGGAATCGGATTCCGCATCCAAAGAGCGCCTTTCAAAGCTTGAGGCGGAGATCGGCAACATGAAAGAAGAGATTCTTGAAATGAAAGCCCACTGGCAGAATGAAAAGGGTCTCATTCAAGAAATAAGAACCATCAAGGAACAACAGGAGCGGCTCGGCATTGAAGAACAACAGGCCGAAAGAGAAGGGGACCTGGCAAAAGTCGCAGAGATCCGGTACGGTAAATCTTCGGAACTTAAAAACCGATTAAAGGGTGCCAACGAGAAACTCGCTCAAATTCAAAAGAAGAGCAAAATGCTCAAAGAGGAGGTCGATGCCGAAGATATTGCAGAAGTCCTCTCCAGATGGACGGGAATTCCGGTCAGCAAGATGCTGGAAGGCGAAAGGGAAAAGCTGGTCCATATGGAAGATCGCCTTGGGGATCGGGTGATCGGGCAGAGCGAAGCCATCGTAGCGGTTTCCCATGCCGTTCGCCGTGCCCGTTCGGGACTTCAAGATCCAAACCGGCCCATCGGGTCATTTATATTCATGGGGCCCACCGGTGTCGGCAAGACAGAACTGGCAAAGGCACTGGCCGGATTTATTTTCGACAGCGACCAGGCTATGGTCCGGATTGACATGTCGGAATATATGGAAAAGCATGCGGTTTCAAGGTTGATCGGCGCACCGCCCGGCTATGTCGGTTATGAGGAAGGGGGATATCTGACGGAAGCGGTCCGGAGACGGCCGTATTCCGTAGTGCTGTTTGATGAAATTGAAAAGGCACATCCTGAGGTGTTTAATGTGTTGCTTCAGATATTGGATGACGGGCGCATGACGGACGGCCACGGGAGGACGGTCGATTTTAAAAATACCATTATCATCATGACGTCAAATGTCGGCAGCCGATGGATCCAGGAGCTAGGCGCCTCCAGTCGAAAAGAGATGGAAGAGCGGGTGACCGAAGCCCTTCGGGCAAGTTTTAAACCCGAATTTTTGAACCGGATCGATGAGATCATCATTTTTCATAATCTGACTCAGGAGCAGATCGGCGCCGTCGTGGAAATCCAGATGAAACGGCTGGAATCAAGATTGACTCAAATGAACATGGAACTCGTTCTTTCCAAAGAAGCCCGGGCATTTTTGGCTGAAAAGGGATTCGACCAGGTGTACGGCGCGCGTCCGCTCAAGCGGGCCATACAGAAATACATTGAAAACCCGCTGTCCATGGAGATCCTTCAAGGGAATATTTCAGAGGGGACAAAACTGATTGCCGACGTCGAAGGGGACAGAATTGTGTTTAGAGCGAATATGTCATGAAAATTTTCGAGTAGGATTTCTATAAAGGATGCTTTTTTCTCAAGCCGTATAATCCTGAGTCATCCTTGCGGTATTGCGTCGAGCATAAAATACGTTATTGAATTGCGGAATTGACGACCAGCCATGATCCAATTTTATTTATATCGTCAACGAGTGGATTAAATTCGGATACCGTGCTGAATGATAAAAGCTTTTCTTCCGATGGTTTCACTTGTAAGACTTCCGGAGATTTTACTTTTTCGTCAAGCACCATACTCAATTGACGGTCCCTCCCATATATATCCTCTCTAAAGTTGACCATACCGTCTTTATCAACCCAGGCGGTCCAATAGAGAATATGAAGATTTATCGGATTCGACAATGATATTGTTTTGGTTATTTGGCTGTCGATCGCAGACGTTAATTTTTCAGGAGTCCATTCTGAATGGTTTGTCAAAAGGTAAGCCGCGAGTTCCATGGACTTTTGAATTCGGATACAACCGGAACTAAAGGTGCGTTTCGTTTCATTGAATAACTCGTGAGCCGGGGTGTCATGTAAATATACGCTGAACTCATTCGGAAACATAAATTTTATGCGACCAAGCGCATTTGATGCTTTCGGATCCTGCCGGAGCTTATAGGCAAAGTTTCTCCTTGTAACCCTATTCCAATCAATGGATTCCGGATTTATCTCCTTTGCGTTAGCCTTCCAGCTTTCAAAAATCCGGATATTTTTATTTGTCAGGTAATCCGGGTCTTTTTTGATACTTGGTAATATATCCTTTAAGGCAATTTTATGGGGAATATTCCAATAGGGGTTCAGTTCCATGTAGGTTATTTTTTGGGATAGAGAAGGCGTGGGGCGATCCTTTTTGCCGACAATAGCCAGGGATGATTTTATCGTCTGATCATTTTCGATTAAATCGAGTTCAAAATTGGCCGTGTTCACCAGAATATAGCGCTCTCCCAGGTATTGCGGAAGCCAGCGCCATCGTTCCATGTTCAACCTGATTTGTTTGATACGATCTTCTACAGGAACATTGAGTTCCGATAGTGTCTTTGAACCGACAACGCCATCAACCTTGAGCCCGTGTCTGGCCTGAAACCTTTTGACCCCGTATTCCAGAAGTTTATCAAAGTATTCCTCGTTACCGTTTTTTGAGTCTGTCAGATCTCCTAAAAGGATCAGGCGTGAACGTAACGCAGCAATCCGTTTCCCGGAGTCACCTCTGCGCATTTTTGGACCGCCGGGCACTTTATGCCAGGGACTTGAATTTTCTATGTTTTTATATTTTAATAATCCCGACTTTAGTCTTAGATATCCCGGATGGCGCGGTTGCAATATCTCGACCAATTTATCCAGGGCCTGATTATTGAGTACGGCTTGAAAAACTCTTAACAGATTTTTCCTCGGTTTTTTTATATGCCAATCAAAATTATTCGAATTGGGTTCCACCATCCCTTCCGACAAATGAAATCCATATGAAAAAAAAGCATCTGTTAAAAGCAATTCGAGTTCCGCGAGCTTTTCATGATCGGGCGGCTGTGTTACCCTTTTATGTTCAACATCCTTAAGCAGCTTCAAAATATCGTTTCGATGATAGGTTGCGGATTCGAGTCCTTCATAATCAGCTTCGATAAGGGTCTTTAAGAGAACTTCGGCGGGAGTGTTCAACCCGCGTTTACTAACCCACAAAGGCTTCATTTCCCGATGAAGGTAAAAATCAAAGAGGAATTCCGGATTGCAAATCAGGTTGGTCTTGGCATCTGTTTTATTTTCGATCGTCAGGGATGTAAACCGGAACATCAGATATTTCCGCACCATATCCGTAAAATCGCAACCACTTTTAGTCTGTAAATTCTGCACCGGGATTTCTATCGGGTTACGATTAAGTTTATTCATTAACTCATAAGGTTCAAAGGAATTTTTGAACTTGACCAAAGAAATGGAATTGTGAATCATTCCATTGGCGGCAGGATCAAGGGGATCATATTGTTCCTTGTCAACAAGCGGAAGCGAACAGCTGTTTAAAGCGGATCTGTCTGTCTGGTCATTTAAATTCAGGGCATTAACAAATCCGAATAAATATAAAATGCTTACCAGCAAAATTAGTAGAATGTTCAAAAGCCTCATTTTTTCCAAGCCCTAATATATTTTACAAAAATAACCAGCAAATATAATGCCAGGATGTAAATGAGATGGATACTGCGTAAAACCAATTGATTTATTTAAGTATTGGTTAAGAGACAGTCAATGGATGACTGTGAAAACAAATAGAACTTATGAAAAAAATTACATGTTTTTTAGGTAATGAAAGTAATACGGCTAATATTTTCTGGAAAGGAAGTATACAATTTTCTTCTAAAAAAGTACAGGATTTTTAAAAGGAAAGTCCGTTCCGCTGATCCATTGGCTTTTAGGGCAAAAGTCCTTCAAGCGGTCATTTCGGGTGATGCTTTCATTTGACGTCCTTGGGTATGCGTTCACCCGCCAATCGGTGATACGGCTTCCAGTAGATATCATGAAGCCACTGCCTCCAATATAGCTAAAACAATTCACAATTTTTGTGTAATTTACTTCACAATTCAACACCTGCTCTTATGGAAAGATAATTTTTAATACCCAAAACGATTGTATAAGCGATTGAACTTTAGGCATAAAAAGTTTTTTTTTCAATTTGTACGATTTTTGCATTGAGAAAAATAAAATGATAGGCAATAATACCCCGCTTTTAATTAAGACATGTGCGGAAATCAAAAGATTGCATGGGATGGACTCAATTCCTTTTAAGGAGAAACATGTGCATTCGGTGTTGTAGTTTGGATGAATTTGATTGGTGTTTGACTATGAAATGGCTTGAAATCAGTAAAAACTGCCCCTGTCGTAAAGGTGAAGATTGCGTCAACGGTCTTAAATGCACCAAGAGAAACTGTTTTCTGCTTAAAGGCAGTAAGGCCGAAACCGGTGACTTGTATTGATACGGGCAGTGTATCTTCAAGCACCAATTCAGACGCTATCACCGATATATTTTGTTTACGGATGATATATCGAAACCATATCAAAGACCGAATCAAGTCCAATGGTCATTTCCTGTGGTATCTTTTTCCCTGACTATTGGGTTTAAACGCATCATCTGCCCGCAAATAACCGCTATAATCCTCTCAAGAGAATCCTCATTTTTGCTACAACATATTGTATTACTTTTTGCTTGACACACAATATGCTTTATAATATGGTACAAAAAATTAAGATCTTTTTCATATTTTAACCTTTGAGCGGCAGATGTCATGATGAAAGAGGTCCTTAAATGCCCACAATAAGCCTCCATGGGGATTTTATATCCTATTGGAGGCTTTTTTGATTCATGGGCGAAGCCAAACGTGTTTAAAGGAAGAGAACCGTCACAATACCGGCGCGAGCAGGATGAGGGCTATTCGGGTTCGTGAATACGTAAGCGGTTGATCGATTCATTTCCGATTCTATAATAGTGAGGTGCTTTTTATCATCATACAGCGTTGATGCACCATCCGAAATTTCAGTTGAAATACTTCCTCTGTAACCACATCTAACGGTTTTCTTCAAAGATCGTCCTATAATTGCATAATCAGGGACTCTATCGATGTTTTAATGTAAAGTGTTTTTCGAAGGCTCAAATGTTATTTTGAAAAAAAAGGAGGAAATGATGAGGATTATTTCGATTGCCAACCAAAAAGGAGGATGCGGCAAGACAACATCGGCAATTAACTTGTCTGCTTGCCTGGCACAAGAAGGTCGGAATGTACTTCTCATCGATATGGATCCCCAGGGGCACTCAGCGATCGGTTTAAATATCAATACCAGCGAATTGGAAAAAACAGTGTGCGACACACTTTGCGCTTCGGATGACGCTGCCGTCGTTCTCGATGATGTGACGATTAAGGTGAATGACAACTTTGATATCGCGCCGTCAAACATTTCCTTAAGTACGATAGAGCAACATCTTTCCATGGTTCAAGGCAGAGAGACCAAGCTTAAGGAAGCAATTGACGGTTTAAATCAAAATTATGATTACATTATTATCGACTGTCCGCCGAGCCTCGGACTTTTGACCTTTAATTCTCTCATTGCTTCGACGGAGGTGATCGTTCCCATTGAGATGAGTTTATTTTCACTGCATGGGATTAGCAGGTTGATGGAGATTATTGACCTGGTTCGGGAAAAAACAGGGCATGAAATTCGAATAAAAGTTATGGCGACCATGTACGATAAACGGACAAGGATCTCAAAAGAGGTTTTACAGGATATTAAAAAACATTTTAAGGATTCTATTTTTAGCACCGTTATCAATACGAATGTTAAGTTGAAAGAGGCCGCAAGCTTTGGCAGATCCATAGTAGATTATGATCATAAAACAAGTGGGTTTAAAGACTACATGGCCCTTACCAGGGAAGTGATCTCAGAAGAAACAATCCTGACAGAAAAGTATGTTAATCGAAAAAAGCCTTTTGTTCCGGGAGCCTCGGTAGAAAAACAATTTATCTATAATGCACCTGAAGCCAATTATGTCAAAGTGGCCGGGACCTTCAACAATTGGAACACATCCAAAGAATCTCTCATGGAACGCAAAAAGGATGGAACATGGTCAAAATGTATCCATCTTGCACCGGGGACATACCAATACCGGTTTCTTATAGATGATGTATGGGTTGAAGATCATAACAATTCCAACCAGATTGATAATTCTTTTGGGGGCAGAAACTCCGTAATCAAGATCTAAGGAAGAAAAATGGAAACAAAGAGACTTGGTCGGGGACTCGATGACATTTCGGACATATTTTTATCAACCCGGAAGGACAAACAAAAATTTGATGGATTTTCTTCGGAAAAGCTAAGGGATGCAACCTGCGAATCTTGTGCCCGCATTGTTCGTGATTCCGACAAAGCACCGAAATGCAAAATTTTCACTTTCGAAAATAAAAAACACGGTGTGTCTTACATGGACACCATATCGCTGACCAATGGAGGCTATTGCGAATATTTTGAGCCGGTTTTTAAAAAAAGTGCAAACTACGGATTTCTAGTGAAGGAAACATCGTCAAACACCGCAGAAATCAACTGTGAGATCGAAGAAAATGTGATTGTCCGAAAAAACATCGCATTTCCAAATACGCCCTATGCCCAACAGGATATTTTAAAATCTCTTTCAAGGCATCTTGAAGAAAACTTCATCGTAAAGCGTATCGAACTGACAAAGACGGACCGGATTTTCCGGCCGGGAACGAAAAAAAACGTCGAAGAGAGAATCACCATTTATAGTTACGGTGGCGACAGGCGTCCGTGAATCTCACAAGAGGCGTTTCTAGAAAGGGGGTTTTCAACGTTATAGCCGTGAAGCACCCATGGAAATAATAGGATATATAACAAAAACAAATAAATTGGAGAAATAGACAATGGAAAACACAATTGAAATTAATAAAAAATACCATGAGAAAATGCCTCTGGAACGAAAGACCGAATTCTTATTTGAGTATAAAAGCAAATCAAGTCCTGACGGCTTGAATGATAAGTATCATACGTTAAAACGAAATATAGGTTTCGCATGGCTTGATCGGATGCTAAAGGACTGCCGAAACGGCAACTGTCCCATATATTTCTCCGATGATATTTTTTATGCGTTAACCGATGTGTCAATCGAGGGATATATTCTGCAAAAGGCGTACTATTTTTATATTGCCGGGATTGGAATGAATGATCAAGGAAGATATTTTAAGGCGCTGGGAGAAATTAACACTGTATTGACCTGCAAAAAAGAAGCGAAGCTTACCATTAATTTATTCAACCGGGACTCGAAACAGGTTTACTACAGAACAGAAAAAAAATCGCCGCTCTATCAGTCTGTCAGACTTCGGAAAGCCTATTGGAATTATTTAAAAGCGTATCCAAACAATGATCAAATAGAAGACTATTTTTTTACATGTGATTTCATAGAGAAGATCCATCGAATTTATAACAAAAAAAGATGTACATCAGAAGACCTTGAAAAGTATATAGAGACATTGTCTGAAAACCGTCATATTGCAAACCCTTTGGATTTATACCGGCTTTGTATTATTCGAAATAAGACAAACGTAAATTGATGATTGTTCCACTCCGGTCGGATATCACAATTTATGCGAAGAAAGATTCCGGTTCTTTTAACATGATCGGCCTGCCGTTCCATGGCCTCTCTTATGATTTTCTTTTATTCTGAGGAAGTGCTTTCCAGAAAATCGCTGATAAATCTATCGCTGTCTTTTGATGTGATTTCACCGGGGAGTCGTTCCAGCGCCATATCGATGGCTTTATCAACCAATTCCGCTTTGAACGCATCTCTGGCTTGCAGAAAGTACGTATTGACCCTTCGTTTTGCGTCTTCCATCATTATTTTGGCCTGGTTTTGAGCAAGTTCGATGATTTCTGCTTTTTTCCTTTCTCCCTGCTGAACAATCCGGTCTTTAAGCTCCGATAACCGAATTTCACTTTCATCAATTATGGTGAGCGTTTCTTTTATTTTTGCCGCTGCATCCTCTTTTTCATCCTCGAGCCGCTTGATCTCGATGGCCAGCTTGTCTTTTTGTCCCCGAAGAAAATTCAAAAGGGGGGTCTTTGCGTACTTGACGATCACAAAAACGATAATCCCAAAATTGATCCACCTTAAAATCAGATCGTACGTGGGCCGCCAACTGCTCGATTTTTCGGCGGCAAGGGCATCATGACCCAAAAGATGAAGGCTCAAAACGACTGCGAGGAGGAAACAGAATCCCCCGCCGATTTTATTCACATGTTTCATTGAGCCAGTCTCCGATCCAGCAACTTTTCCATGATGTTTACCGCCAGAGCCTCGGACTCCTTTTGAAGATGTTTTCTGGCTTCAGAAACCTGAACCTTAACTTCCATTTCGGTCCTATCTCTTATCCCCTCGATTTCCTTTCTTGCAGCCGAAAGAATTTCAGCACCTTTCTTGCTTCCGGATTCTTCGAGCTTCCGCTGTAATCGCAAGGCCTCTTTCCTGACTTCGGATTCCTGAGCTTTCAGTTTTTCCGTCAGGCTCTCAAATTCTTTGACCGCATCAACGGTGTCCACTTTTATCTTATCCATGTAATTTACCCTTTCAGTCATAACATGTTGTAAAGGGCGAAACATGATGCGGTTGATGATAAACAAAAAAATCAGAAAAGAGAGAAGCTGTACAAATAGCGTCTCATTGATCGTAATCAAGGCGATGTTGCTGATAATTTGCATAAGCTTTATTTTTTAAATATACATGTTAGGGATCAAACAACGAATAACAGTAACAATGCGATAACCAGTGAATAGATTCCGGTAGACTCTGAAACCGCCTGGCCGACCAGCATCGTTCGGGTTAAGAGCCCCGCTTCTTTGGGGTTTTTGCCGATTGCTTCACATGCCTTTGCTGCAGCCATTCCTTCACCGACACCGGGTCCGATGGCCCCAATCCCCATTGAAATTCCTGCGCCGAGAAAAGCAGCCGCTTTTACGATATCTGCACCTTCGATTGCCATTTTCTTCCTCCTGAACGTTTTTTGTTCTTTTTTATTTTTTGCTTAAAACCTTTTACACTTCATCAGAATGGATATTTTTGGTCTAAAATATATTTTAATCAAAACACGAAACACTAAACTCCAAATACTTGATGAATTCGCCCTAATGCGCATTCATCAACGCTGGTTACACCACAAAAATCAGCACTAGGGCAATGACCAGCGAATAGATTCCCGTTGATTCTGCGACCGCCTGACCGACCAGCATCAGCCGCGTCAGATCTGCGATATGTTCTTGGTTTCGCGCAATCCAAGCCACGGCGCTGCGACCGGCAAAACCTTCTCCGATGGCCGGACCGATGGCGCCGATGCCCATACATATACCGGCGGCCAGCAGAGCCATCGGGGGTGCAAGTAAATCGGTTCCCGGGAAAGATTTGAACATCAGGATGAAACTGACCAAAAGCGCATAGATGGCCGTTGTCTGGGTCACTGCCTGGCCCAGCAGCATGACGTTCGTCACCGGTGTGGCAGTTAAGGGCTGCCGGGAAATACCGTCACAACTGGCTTCAGCCACAAGCCCGCCGCCGAGTCCGGAGCCGATGGCACCAAATCCGGAAGAAATTCCGGCGCCCAATATGGCCGCCCACATCGGTGATACGGGATACGAGGAAAAATCCTGAAACAACAGGATGAATGCAACCACCAGCGCAAAGATGGCCGGTGTCTGGCATACCGCTGAACCGATGAGCATATTTGTCGTCAAGCGCCCGCTGACCGCTGGCTGTCGGGCCATGCCTTTACAGGCCGCGCCTGCGGGAAACCCGGAACCCACACCCGAACCGATGGCACCAAGCCCCATGGACAGACCGGCCGCCAGCAGGACGAACGGCGTCAAGGTATTTTGTGCAAAATTGGTAAACAGCAGCATCATGGCGATAACCAATGCAAAAATTGAAGCGGATTCGGCAATGGCCTGTCCCACCAGCATGGATTTGAAAATATCGCCGGATAACTTGGGATTGCGACCGATGGCCTCATTGGCACTTGCTGCCGTATATCCTTCACCAATGGCAGCGCCGATGGCCCCGAATCCCATGGCCATTCCGCCGCCCGTAAAAGCTGCTACTTTAATCCAAGTTTGAATGTCGTATGCCATAACTTAATTTACCTGAACCGAAATATATACCACTGTCAGCATGGTAAAGACAAACGCCTGAATCGTTCCCACGAACATACCGAAAAAGGCGTTTAGAAAAGGGGGTGTGATAATACTGAATGTCAGATACGATACTACCAGAATAATAATTGAACCGCCCATAATATTTCCGAAAAGACGAAAAGAAATTGAAATGACCTTGGCAAGTTCTCCGATCACGTTCAACGGCGCCATAATGAACATCGGCTCGCAGTAACCTTTAAGATAAGTTCCTAATCCCTTTTCCTTGATCCCGGCGTAATGGGCAATCAAGAATCCCATGAGACCAAGGCTCAACGGCGTGTTCAGGTCCTTTGTCGGCTCTTCAAGGTGGGGTAAGACGCCCAGCCAGTTGGAAAGCAGCAGAAACATAAAAAGGGCACATATCAGCGGCGCGTATTTCTTTGAAAGCCTTTCGCCCAAAGCATCTTCGGTAAGTTCGAAAAGATGTTTGACAAAAAGTTCTCCAATGACCTGCAACGGTCCGGGAAGCCGGCTCTTTTGTTTGGTTGCAAAAAAGCCAAAGCAAAGCAGCGCAAAAATGACAATCCAGGTCATCACAATGACGTCAATATTGAAGGTCATTTTATGACCAAAAATCGGAACAATAAGCTGATGAATTAAACCAAGATCTTCCATAATATTAGGCCCGTTTTCTCCGGGTAGAGTTTATGTGAATTGCAACATGATCCGCCAGAATGAAAAGCTGGATCATAAAAATCCCGACGATTACAGAAATTAAGTTATATTGATCAAATTTAACGGCGATGATCAACGGCACCGCTAAAAGAACATACCTGAAAAATATGGAAAGAAGGGAGAAAAAGAAGGTTTTATTTTTAGATTTTCCGATTCGATGGGGGAGGGTTTCACCCATGATTATAAAATTGATAATACTGAATATCGTTCCTAATATCAGCCCCTTGCCAACAGACGCTTGGCCGGCGATAATTAAAAAAAAGCCTACAAAAATTGCGGCTGTAATGGCTCTGGAACAATATTTTTTCTGTGTTTCCCTAATCGATTCCATGGTCGGAATTGTTATCTTCTTCCTTTTGTTCGGTGATTTCGATGATCTGACGGTAAACGACAATCCCGCCGCCGATAACGCCCAATACCGTAAAAATGGCTATAAAAATGCCTTTGGTGCCAAAAAACCGATCCAGGTATCGGCCGATAAAAAAACAAAAAAAAATACAACCGACCATAGTCAAACCGAGTTGCGTAATGATAGACAGGTTTTCAATCCACGGCCGGTTTTTTTTGAAGTTGAAAAACATTTTAAGGCGCGTTCTGTCTTATTATAACCATCTGAAATATTATAAACATTTAGATAGACAGGTTGTGCTGGCTTAAAAACGTTAGTCAGATAGCAGATAACAATCAAGCCTGTCAAGCAGATAATCAATTTGTTGCAAAATTCAACGATTATTAAAAAGAGAAATGTATTATTGCATAGACTTTTTATGTAATATATCTTAATTAATTTAATAAAGTCTGATAACTAACGAGGTCTGATACATGACAATGTCGAATACTGAAAGGTTAAGGCGTTTTTATGAGCAGTTTTTAGGTAATGACAATGTTCTCATCACCATAAACGCCGACCCGGACGCCATTGCCAGCGCCATGGCGGTTAAAAGACTCCTCTGGCGAAGGATCTCCGGTGTAACCATATCCAACATTAATGTTATTAAACGTCCGGATAACATCACCATGATCAAACTGTTGGGCGTCAACCTCATACCGGTTAAAGATATCCAAAAAGATGGTTTCTCCCGTTTTGTGATAGTGGATTCACAGCCGGCACATAATGAGTTGTTTTCGCGTTTTCCGACGGATGTCATCATTGACCATCATCCTATCACTGACGCCAAGGCGCCTTTTTTGGATATTCGCCCCAAATACGGCGCCACGGCCAGCATCATGACCGAATATTTGAGAGCCGCAAAAATCAAGCCTTCTACCAAGCTTGCCGCAGGTCTGTTCTATGCCATCAAGACGGATACGAACAACTTTGTCCGCCAAACCTTAATCGAAGACGTCAGGGCCTTTCAATTTCTTTACCGCCATGCCAACCTCAACATTGTCAATAAGATCGAACGATCGGAACTCAGGCCCGATTTTTTAAAATATTTCAAGGTTGCCCTGGACAACAAGCGTGTTCGAAAAGGCCGCGTCTTTTCGCATCTTGGACCGGTGGTCAATCCTGATGTCTGCGTATTTCTTGCAGATTTTTTTTTGAAAATGAGTTCCATAGTGTGGTGCATTGTTTCGGGTATATATGGTAATAAATTGATCCTTATTTTCAGAAACGACGGCCTTCGCAGAGATGCAGGAAAAGTTGCCAAAGAGAGTTTTGGTGCTATTGGTTCAGCCGGCGGCCATGAGAGTGTGGCGCGTGCTGAAATTCCCCTTGAAGCGCTGAAGGACGAGGTCAATTATGAAAATGATAAGAAGCTTTTAGGGTGGATCATCCATCATGTTGAAAAAAGAGCAGGAAAGAAATGATCTCGAATGATAACAAGCTGGTCGTAACCATCCTCGGTTCCGGCACATGTGTCCCCTCCCTCAAGAGAAGTTCGTGTTCCGTGTTAATGAGAACAGGTGACACCATACTGCTTTTTGATTCCGGAGCCGGTACGATGCGAAGGCTTCTGGAAGCCGGAGTTGAGGTTTACGATGTTTCCTTTGTTTTTTACAGCCATTTTCATCCGGATCATACCGGTGAGTTGGTGCCGTTTTTGTTTTCCAACAAATACCCCGATGGGAGCCGACGCAAAAAGCCGCTGACACTGGTGGCGGGGAAAGGATTTTTAAAATTTTACGAAAACTTGAAATTTGTTTATGGCCATTGGATCGAACTGGGACCCGGGCTTTCAAATATTGTTGAACTTGACAATGCCAATTATGACATGCGTCGATTCGATGATTTTAAGGTGGAATCGCTTCCGGTGGAACACAATCCGGAAAGTATTGCCTATCGAATAACCGGTCCCGGCGGCGAATCCGTCGTTTATTCAGGTGATACGGATTTTTCAGAAAATCTGGTAGTACTTTCCAAAGATGCGGATCTGTTAATCTGCGAGTCGGCCCTTCCCGATGGGTTGAAGGTGAGCGGGCACCTCACGCCGTCTCTTGCCGGTGAAATAGCACGAAGGGCAAACGTTAACAAACTGGTTCTGACGCATTTTTATCCTGAATGCGACCGGGCGGATATAGAAAAAGAATGCCGTAAATCCTTTACCGGCCCATTGATCCTGGCTGAAGATCTGATTAAAATAGAAATTTGAAAAAGGATTTCTATTTTAATCAGGGGTCGGGGAGTTTTTCTCCTAAATTCTTGAATATAGCGGAATGGATGATCTTTTTTTAAATCGGATGCTGTCTGAGTGGCTTAGGGATCGTTAGAAAAAACAGGCGCAAACCGAAATCGTATCTTTAAAAGAATTTTAATATAATGCAGACAACCTATTGATATTTCAAAGATAGTTTCCTGCTTTTTCTTTACGATCCATTGCCGCGAGTTCATGCGGTTTAAAAAAAGATTATCCATGTAGCGGTTGTTTGGAAAAACACCCCGACCCCTC
>JAWOIY010000093.1:0-19676 GCA_046484425.1 Desulfobacterales bacterium
TTGACACGTCTCGCCCAGAAATATTATAGGAATAACCATAACCGATTGGAAAGGGGTATTCCTAATATGCCGGGGACATATTGGCAACAGGGCGATAGATGGATTGTCGGGTGGTGGGATAAGGAGTCAAAGAAACAACACAAAATTACTCGATATGAAGGCCTGCCGATGTACCATGAAGCTTACGCGATTCAGATATTATCTGAATTACGGGCCGAATGGAAGATGTCATTAAAAGGCTTGTGCCAGTTCAGAATCGAAAAATGGACCGGCAAGGGTTTTACGGATGTTATCGAATATTATGAACAATGGCTCAAAGAGGTTATCGAACCAAAACGAAAACCGGGTACAGTTAAGGCATATCAATCATACCTTGACAATTGGATCGCACCGTTTTTTCGCAAATACGCCATTATGCTCCATGAAACTCAACTTGACACGCTCAATAAACTACTAAACACCATCCTAAAAGGGCTTAAAGAAAAAGCTGAAAAAAAACGCAAGTTGGGTTGGTTAAAATATCAAAAAGAAGTCAATATAGGGGCAACCGCTCAAAAAATAATGATGGCGCTCCATTCAATGATGGATTATGCCTGGCGTTCCCGTCGCATTCCCGAGCTGCCGCCATTCCCCAAACATGAAGATTATAATATTGTTGCGCCAAAAATTGACTGGATTGACACAGAAACATTTTGGAAGGTAATTGAAGCTATCGATCCCGATGATAGACCCATCATTCTTTGGATGTATTACCACCTCATGCGAGAAGCCGAAGCCTGTGCCTTGCAGTGGTCGGATTGGGATGAAGTCAATCGTATATTTATTGTCAGACGGTCAATTTCTGCAAGGGAAGTGGTCGAAAGCACAAAGACCGGAGAGATTTACCCTACCCCATGCCACTCTGATTTTTACCCTTATATGCGCAAGCTCTCCAAATCTTCAAATCGAAATGACAGTCCATTTATTTTCATCAATAACAGAGCAAGAAACTCTGAAAAACGCTATACGAATGAAAGTATCGTCAATATTTGCAATAAGGCATGTAAAAAAGTCGGAGTAAATATTCGACCCTATGCCATTGTTCGTCATAGCAGAGCAAGCCAGATGATAAATGAACTTAGAATGTCAATCCATGAAGTCAAAGAAGCCGGCACATGGAAGCGATTAGATTCTGTAACAAAATATGCGAAGACTGATCTTACCCGGAAACGTGAGCTTATAGAGAGGGGTTCTACCAAAAATCTACCAAAACTGAAAATAGTGGGTGAAATTGAGTAATTATTTCAGATAGTTAAAGTGGTATGCGTGGGTTCGATTCCCATGCACTTCCGCCATATTTTTTTACGTATATTTTATTCCGCCGTGTAAGTCCCTTCCTTCTTTTCAGACCGAAACTACACCAAAATCTTTATATTTACAACAGTTATGAGTAAAAGATTTGCTGCTCTCAGTAAAACCCACGTAAGTGCTCAGGGGGCAGTTATTTCCCCTTCACTTAGGTGTCTCCGTCACTGGTATTTTCAGTGACTTAGCAGTGGTGGCATTCCTGCCCCCTCCGCGTTCTCCCGCGAAAAGCATGCGGGAGCCGCGGTCTCCCCCACTGTTAAATCACTGAAAATACGAAGCGACTTCAACAATAACGTTACGGGAAAACAACTGCCCCTCTGAATAGTTACAAACCCGCAAGGTTTCGGGATGAATATTCAAAATCTAAAAAGATCCATTTTGTGTTTTAAATGATTGGTGAAAAATATCAGATTTAAACAAAAAAAGCGCGTAACAGCCAGTGGATAGAAGACAGGGAAACATTCAGGGATTGGTGATAACGGACCAGATGTTTGAAGATTCATCGGTCCAGCAGATATCTTCGTCCGGTGGGATTCTCCAGTTTGGATCGCCTTGGGTCAGCAGGTTTAATTTGTCCCAACTTCTGGTAAGAACAACCCATTTGGCGGAAAGTTTAACGGAGTCTTTTATCGGAGGATTTTCATATATTTTTATTAGCAAACCGAGTTTTTCGGTAGTGCATTTCAATACCGGCAACAGATTTAAATAGCGATTGGAAATGTGATACAAGATCACGCCGTCTTTCCGGAGTTTTTCCAGAAATTCCGCCATGGCTTCCACGGTCAATAGATGAATTGGTATGGCCCCGCTGGAAAAAGCGTCCATGACCAGCATGTCATAATGTTCCCTGGGCATTTTTCGGATAGTGATGCGAGCATCTCCCACAATATGCCGGATATCGGCTGCGCTCTCCTTGAGATTATCAAAGTGCCGTATGGCCAAATCCATCACGGTTGGATCTATCTCGAAAAAGTCAAAATGTTGATCCTTTTTACCATACAATGCCAGTACACCGGTCCCCAAACCCACGAAACCCACGTTTTTCAAATCAGGTATGTTTAATAATGCTTTTCCGGCTCCCGTACCTTCGTGGTAATATGCAATGGGAAACAGTCTGTTTTTCGAATCTCTTGCCTGCCCGCCATGGTTGGTGGTTCCCATGTAGAGGATTCTGTGAGGCACCTGTTTGTCTGAAATTGTCTGATAATCGACAACCCTGTATGTGCCGTAAAAACTTCTGGCCTTTAAAACAAGCGAAGTCGGCAGAAAAATTTCTTGCCCCAAATATGTGACGGCCAGTAAAAGGTATATTGCGATCTGAAAAAGGAAGCGAATTTTTTTTCGTGTTTTTTTCAGATACGGTGTCAGCATCAAAAAGAATGAAACAATGATGACCATGTGAAATTCAACAATGGACCTGAAAATCATCGGTGCGATGATTCCCGCAAAAATCCCTCCCAGACATCCGCCCATGGACAGGTAAAGATAAAAAGAAGTCAGGTTTTTTGGATCCGGTTTATCCCGTTCCAAGTTGCCGTGGAAAAACATGCAGATGGCTAAAAGAGAAACAAGGCTCACAATGGTTTTTAAAACCAGGTCCACATAAAAACCTCCGAACAAGATAATACTCATCGTAACAACCGGGACAAGAACGGATAGAGTCCTTATCGGAGTGGGATTGGAAACAACAGGCCACAAAAAACAAATGACAAAAGAAATCAGGTAAACGCAAAGGGGAAGAACCCACAGTAACGGAAAATTCGCAATATCTACGGTCATATAGTTGGTAAAGACCACGAGCGCGGCACACGGAATCAAGGCTTGATAAAGCCATTTGATTTTTGTTTGTGATGCAATTTTTTCAAAATGCCGGTCGTGGTATGAACCTGGATTGGACGAAACAGCCGGTGCTACCTTTTGTCCGGAACGAATATACCTTGCCAGGCATGCAGCGAGAAGCAAGGTATAAAGCACAAATCCCCACGACCACAATTGGGTCTGTTGGCTGTTTGATAAAAGAGGCTCTGCAACAAAAGGATAACAAAGCAATCCTAACAGAGATCCGGCATTGGAGACCGCATATTGCACATACGGGCTTCTTGAATGCCCCCTTTGATCAGCGGCGATCCAGTATTGAACGGTCGGGGTGGTGGTGGAAAGCAAAAAGTACTGCAAGCCGACGGACAGAAAAAGCAGGCCCAGTATGTCAAACACAGGAGACGAATGTGCATCTACCAGGCGAATCTGTATGGGGACGAGCAAGAGTGAAAATACAATGAAGACTACATATAAAACGGCCTGTTTTGAAGGCTTCATATTTTTTGCGATAAAATGACTTGATGCATAACCTGCTAAAAGAAGGGATTGGAAAAAAATCAGGCACGTAATCCAAATGGAAGAGCTGCCGCCAAAAAAAGGAAGGATGATTTTTGAAATCATCGGCTGAAGATTGAATATCAAAAAAGCGGACAAACCTATGGTAAAAACATGAAGCATCATCCCTCTAAAAGTAAAGGCATACAATCCTTGCGACAACAAGGCAATATAGCAGGCGAAACTGAGGCGGAAAAGTGTTTTCTTGGTTTCATCCGAAAGCCAAGAAAAAAAATCAAGTTAATCCTGTCAGAAAACCTGTCCGCCGATTTTTATGCCGTAAATCCCGTTATTCGGGGCCCCGTAAAATTGCGCTGTGAAAACGCAGCGTAATCCATGGGGGACTGTCCACTAATTATTGAGCAGCTCGTTGGAAACCAGGATCACCAGTCCCCAGATGGCGTCTGCCGAAAGATGGCGTTCGATGGATCGATCAAAAAGAATTGATAGGTGTGGCTGGAACTCTTCATCTCCTTCCCACAAAAGATAGTACAGCGGAATTTTGGGAAGGGGAGAAAATTTATATGCTGCATCGGCAAGACCCAAATGTTCACCGCCCAAATTTTCAGCCGCTCTTCTAAAACCGTCGAGATCTCTGCCAAAACGTTCCAAAACAGGGGCAGTTTTTAATGCATGAGGCCCCTGAAAAAATTGAGCGTCTTTAAGATCGCTGACGCTGACCATTTCCCTCATGATCATGTCAGATGTTACATTGCGCAAATAGACCAGAACCACGAGTTCCAGCAAAATATTATCCAGCTTCTCCTTTTGCCCCGGATATAGACGAAAAAGACACCGGTTTACCATGTCGACCAACACGTCATAATTCAAATATCGAACAATTACACCTTCCGGAGGATGGGGAACGGCAAGAGAACGTTCGCACAATTTTCTAAGATCCATCTTTTTCAGCTCATCCCAATACCCGGAAGGTACCTGAATGATTTCTCCAGCGGGTGTTCTTAACGGTGGTGGTTGTTTCCGTCGTCTTTTTTGCATGTTTAAATACGCTTCGCTGAATGGATACGGTCCTGTTTCAAAGTTTTCACAGGGAAACATCTTGCAGTCTCTTAAACAAAATCGAATGTTGTTCATTTGAGCACATGCCAGAATCGGACACGGATGTCCCAGGAGTCTTTTTTGAGCCTCAATTTTCTTTGCCGCTTCCAGGCTTGTTCCGGGTCCGCAACTCGAACAGATTCCCAAAATTTTTAACCGGCACACATCACAGTTGACACCACAAGCACCCGTGGGCATATTCTACATCCCTTTATCGGTAATTTTCAGAAATATCTTAAGATCGTCCGCCATTTATGATGGTCGATTAAATTCTTCATTTAAAAGCACAAGATCATAGCAAGGTTAAGGGCACATATTGATGCAGCAGTTAAGGGTAAGTCCCGATTTTTCTGGGAACACTTGTCGCGAAATGGATAATCTTTTTTTAAAAGCATTATCCATGAAGCGATTTAACAAATAAAAACTCCCTGACTCCTGAATTATTTCACCAATTTTATTAATTCCAGTCTCGCCACCGACTCAATATGATGGGTATGCGGAAACATGTCCACGGGTTGGACTTCCAGAGCTTGATATCTTTCTTTCAGCATACCCAAATCTCTTGCCATGGTTGCAGGATTGCAGGAGACATATACAATCCTTTTAGGGGCCAATTCAAGAACCCTGCGAACAACATCCTTGTGCATCCCCGCCCTCGGCGGATCAATGATCATGACATCCGGTGCGAATGTGAGTTCCGCGAGCCCATCTATAATGTCCCCAAGGATAAACCGGCAATTGGTAATATTGTTGATCCGGCAGTTGTTTATTGCATCGATAACCGCACTTTCGGCGATTTCCATGCCGATCACCGTTTCGGCTGCCCCGGATAAGAATATGGCAATGGCTCCTGTTCCACTGTAAAGATCTACGACCGTTTCCTTGCCTGAAAGGTCTGCATATTCCTGTATGGTTGCGAATAAACGACGGGCTCCCCGGGTGTTGGTCTGAAAAAAAGAGTTGGCCGATATTTCGAATTCAAATTCGCCGATTTTATCCCTGATACAGGCAGATCCCGAGAGCTGTATTTCATACTCTCCGATGGCAACACCAGATTTTCGAGACGTAATATTGTTGACCACCGATACGATTTGCGGATGTGTGTTCACCAGTTGGTCGGCAAGCGGCTGAACGGTCTTTTGATTTTCTTTTGACGTAATAATATTGACCATCCACTGGTCATATGCCACAGAATGTCTCAGCATGATAAAACGCCAGAAGCCGATATGACTTCGGAGCCCATAGATTGGTGCATCTGAAGCCCGGATAAATTGTCTGACGCCCTGAAGAATACGATTGCCAAGTCCGGGCTGAAGCAGACATTCATGGGTGTCGATAACCTTATGAAACGTTCCGGGGACATGAAGCCCAATCGCAAAGTTACCGTCAACATCCGGCCGGTCCATCTCGTCCGGCAAAAGCCACCTGCGGTCGGAACAGGAAAACTCCATCTTGTTCCGATATTCAAATAATTCCGGTGAAGGGATTGTCGGATGCACCGTCACGCCATGAATTAGCCCTATCCGCTCAATCGATTCCACAACATGCTGCTGTTTGTATTCGATCTGCTTGTCGTAATTCAAAAACTGCCATTTACACCCCCCGCAAAACCCGCTGTACACGCACGGCGGGGTTACCCTGAACGGCGACGGCTCAACCAGGGTGTCGAATCTGGCCTCGGCATACTGCTTTTTTCTTTTAACAATACGCGCAATGACTTGATCCTGTGGAACCGCCTTTTCGACAAATACGGTCAGTCCGTTGACTTTTGCAATCCCTTTCCCGCCGAATGCAATCCCTGAAATGTGGAGATCCAGCAGTTGTCCTTTTTTTATTTTCATCGTCATTTGGTTAAATTGATTACTCAAGCTTCGCACCCAAGCTTTTGGCAAAATCATCATATGTCGATGGACCGACAATAAAAGGGCGCGCGACTTGAAAAATGATTTATGTTGGATTGAAAAATATCACGGATCATGGAATAATCCAACTATGAATCTAAAAAATATCACGTTTACATCTGACGGATTCCTACTCAAAGGCACGCTTCATTTGCCGGAAACAGATTTACCTCCGGTCGTCATCGGTTCACACGGTCTGCTCAGTACCGGCGAGTCCCCCAAGCAAATTGCCCTGGCCCGGGGTTGTAGTGCCCATGGTATTGCTTATTTCAGGTTTGACCACCGGGGCTGTGGGCAGAGCGATGGTGTTTTTAATGAAGTAACCTCTTTAGAAGCCCGCTGTAATGATCTGATCAGTGCTGCAAAAGCCATTCAACTGCAAAAAGGCATCGGTGATCGGATCGGGCTTTTCGGAAGCAGCATGGGCGGTGCGGTATGCATGGTCGTGGCGGAAGCGTTGAATGTGAAAGCGATGGTCACCTACGCATCTCCTGTTCGCAGCGCTTCCGTAGCCGCTGCTTTGAAAAAATCGGATGATGTTGATGCTATTCAACCGTTGTTCAATCAAAAACATCCGGTGTGGGACATATCCGAAACGCTCAAGAAGCTTCACAACATCTTTATTTTACATGGTGACTCCGATGTCCTTGTGCCGCCCTCCAATGCCCATGAAATCTACACTAAATCTAACAATCCAAAAAAATTAATCATTCAAAAAGGCGGGGACCATCGCATGAGCAACAAAAAGCACCAGGAAGATTTTGTTCGCCAGGCGGCATTGTGGTTCAAGAAGTGGATGGTCGATTGTGACTAAATTCGATGAGATGCCTACGAAGGATGTCCAGCGCCTTCACGGCAAATATTTTTTTGTTTATCGACCGGCTGTTCAATGGATAAAAGAACCTGAATCCGCTGGAAGATTGACGATCGGCAAAACCGATGCAAACCGTCCCTACGGGCTTATCGTCGGTTCCGCCGCTCGGTCCGGCAATACCGCTGGTTGAAAGTCCAAAATCGGCGTCGGAAATCCGCCTTACACCTTCTGCCATCTCTTTTGCTGTTTTTTCATGAACTGCACCGTATTGTTCAAGAACTTCGGATGATACGCCCAACACCTTTATTTTGGATTCATTTGAATACGTGATACCTGAAAAAAGAAAATAGTCCGAACTGCCCGCCACATTGGTCAGCATGTGGGAAATCAACCCTCCGGTACAGCTTTCTGCAACTGCCAGAGTAGCTTTTTCCCCGGAAAGAAGTCTGCCCACAACAGCCTCCATAGGGTTTTCATTCACAGAAAACACATGATTTCCTAGTTTTTTCAGGACCAATTCTGCGGCCTTGCTCATGATGTTATGGAGGGCTTCTTTTTTTTCCCCCCGTCCATAAAGCTTGATCTGGATTTCTGGAAATTTGGCGCGAAATCCCAGTGTAACTTCAGGAAACATCCTGGTGACGCCTGCCACCCGTTCGGCGGCGACAGACTCGGTTAAACCGAAAGTTGAAATGGTCTTCGTCAGGTTGAATTCATCGTTATCACCCCGCATGTTTTCCAATTGAGGGAGAACGGCATCTGAAAGCATTTTTTGCATTTCAAGGGGAACTCCGGGCAAAAAGAAAAACATGCATCGGCCTATTTTTAGCATGAATCCGGGTGCTGTTCCCACCGGATTTATGATAGGTTCAGCGCCCTGGGGCAGCATGGCCTGTTTTTTGTTGGAATCAGACATAAGACGATTTCTGGCCTTGAAATAGCTTTCAACACCATCGAGTGCCTGCAAGTTCATCACGAGTTCGACCCCGATCGAATTTGCCGCCGCCTGGGCCGTAATATCGTCCGTAGTCGGCCCCAATCCGCCGGTAACCATAGCGGCATCCGACCGGCTTCCGATTTCCTTCAGGGTTGAAGAAAGATCTTCCATATTATCGCCGACGCATGTGTGACGCCGGACGCTGAAGCCCGCCTCTTCGAGCTTCATCGCGATATGGGCCGAATTCCGGTCGACCGCGGCTCCGGTCCGAATTTCGTCTCCGGTAATGAGTATTTCTACTTTCATAATCAGCGCCTAATTTTTTCTACGACCGATGACCCATCACCTATAACCCATTACCTTCTTTCAGGTCATTATAAATGGATCGAACCTGACGGCACATATTCTCAAACTGGTCGGGATAAAGAGACTGCGCACCATCGCTTAACGCCTCATCAGGCGCATGATGGACTTCCACAATCAACCCATGAGCACCCACGGCCACAGACGCCCGACTCAGAGGAATCACCTGATCACGACGTCCTGCAGCATGGCTGGGATCAACAATGATCGGGAGATGACTCTCCTTCAGTACTACGGAAACGGCTGAAAGATCAAGGGTGTTGCGGCTGTGATGGACAAACGTCCGGACGCCCCTTTCACATAAAATCACCTGTGAATTTCCGGCTTCCATGATATATTCCGCCGCCATCAGCCATTCATCAATGGTCGCGGCCATACCCCGTTTGAGCAAAATCGGTTTGGCGGCTCTTCCGGCCCGCCGAAGCAAACTGAAATTCTGCATATTCCGTGCTCCGATCTGAATAATGTCGGCGTATGCTTCCACCAGATCAATTTTTTCCAAATCCATGACTTCAGTAACAACCGGCATCCCTGTTTTTTCACGAACCATTGCAAGAATTTTCAACCCTTCTTCTCCAAGACCCTGAAATGAATACGGCGAGGTTCTGGGTTTAAAGGCTCCCCCTCTAAAGATTTGTGCACCGCTGCGCCGAACGTGCTCTGCAATGGTCAAAGCCTGGTATTCACTCTCCACGGCACAGGGTCCGGCCATGATGGTCAGGTTCCCGCTGCCTATGGATACATCTCCGATTTGAACAATGGTATCTTCATGCTTAAACTCACGGCTGACAAGTTTGTACGGGCGTGTGACATGAATCGCATCCTTAACGCCGGGCAGTCCGATAAACAGTGAGGCATCAACATGCCCCTTATTGTTTAGTATCCCGATGGACACCCTTTCCCCGCCGGGAATTGGGCGTGCCGTAAATCCGCGCTGTTCGATGGCGTCGACCACATTGTGAATTTGTTCCTGTGTTGCTTTTTTATCCATAACGATAAGCATGGTTTATCCTCCTTATCACTGTTCAAAATAGCCACTCAATCATCCAAAATAAATCACATCAAAGATGCTTCAAATGCATTTCAAAGGATTATATCATCCATCATGACAATTTTGTACCTGCTTTTTATGAAACCAACAATTTTTCACGATAAAAATCTTGACAAATATCTGTGGTAAAGGTTAATGTCCGGTTTAATCAAGTGGAAAAATGAAAATAAATAACGACAAAAATCAAATTCATAACATCGATTTAAACCGCTGGTGGTGGTGGCAAATCCAAAGAACCGGGTCTGCCCCAGAGATTTGATCAGCAAATAGACCACAATTAAAACTATTAAAGGATCGCGGGCAACCCAAACCCACGGTCCTTTTTTTATTTGAACTTCAATGGGCCGTGGATATTTTCACGGCTTTTTTTTGAAAAATAAAGAAAGGAACTTTTATGTTGATTAATGAATTCCCTGATATCGACCAATTTCGACACCTTTCAAAAGATGCCAATGTCATTCCGGTTTGTGCGGAAATGCTGGCGGACACTGAAACACCGGTTTCCCTTTTAAGAAAAATACACAAAAACAACACGTCAACTTTTCTCTTTGAATCTGTCGAAGGTGGTGAAAGGTGGGGAAGGTACAGTTTTTTGGGTGTCTCCGCCAGAACGCATATACGAATATTTTCAAAATTTGTGGAAGTCTGTGAAAACAGTTCCTGCAAAAAAATTACGCACAACGGAGATCCGCTTGCCGTATTGAGAACAGTAATAAACCGATACAAACCTGCACACGTCCCGAAACTTCCGAGGTTCTGGGGAGGATTGGTGGGATATTTAACCTATGAAATGGTGTCTTTTTTTGAATCTATTCCCAATCTATTGCCGGAAAACAAACCGATCGCGCATTTCATTATACCGGATGAACTTCTTATATTTGATAATATTCAGCATACCCTACTTCTGGTTGTGATCTCTTTTACGGAAAAGGAACAGGACGTCGACCACGCGTTTCATTCCGCAAACAAACGCCTCAACGCTTTGAAAACACGAATGAAACTGAAAACTTCTGAAGATGTTGAACGAATGGATGCCGATGCATTAAAGCTGGAGACGCCATGGGAAGCGGATCATTTTCGAACGCTTGTGAAAAAAGTGAAGGATTATATTCGGTCCGGCGATGTGATTCAGACCGTTATCTCAAAGCCGTTCATCTGTAAGCAACCTCCCGATCCCTGGATTCTTTATCGAACGCAGAGATTTATTAATCCTTCTCCTTATCTCTACTATCTCAACCTTGGCGATTTAACACTCATCGGTTCCTCTCCTGAGACAATGGTCCGTCTGGAAAACCGTGTGGCCACACTGCGTCCGATTGCCGGTACCCGCCGCAGAGGAAAAAACGAGCAGGAAGACCGATCCTTGGCCAGCGAACTATTGGCCGATGAAAAAGAACGGGCGGAACACCTGATGCTCGTGGATTTAGGCCGTAATGATCTGGGCCGTGTTGCAGAGATAGGAACCGTCCAGGTTACCGATTTAATGATTGTAGAACGTTATTCTCATGTCATGCACCTGGTGTCGAACATCTGTTGTGACCTGAAACCCGACGTCGATGCCCTGGACCTGCTTCGGGCAACTTTCCCTGCCGGGACTTTGTCCGGAGCGCCAAAAATAAGAGCCATGGAAATTATTGCAGAACTTGAACAAAACCCCAGAGGTCCCTATGGCGGCGCTGTCGGTTATATTTCCTTTCATGGTAATATGGACATGGCCATTACCATCCGTACAGCATCCATTGAAAACAACCTGCTAACGGTACAGGCCGGTGCAGGAATTGTTGCGGATTCTGATCCGGAAATGGAAAGACAGGAAACCGTCAATAAAGCGATGGCCATGCAGAAGGCCCTCGAGATGGCTTCAAGGGAAAGGAATTAGAAAAGAGAAACCAGAGGACAGAAGTCGGAAGTCAGATTGCCTCACACCAAAACCAATAAAACCAATTCAACCAATAAAACGAACTTAACGATCTAAACGATCCAAACGATCTAAACGAACAATAAATGATAACCGACAACGGAGAAACAAACTATGATCATTATGATCGACAATTATGATTCATTTACTTACAATCTGGTTCAATATTTGGGTCAAATCGGGGCTTCAGTCAAGGTTGTTCGGAACGATGCCGCTTCCATATCAGACCTTATTTCATGGAAACCGTCCGGAATCGTCATATCACCCGGACCGGGTCGACCCGAGGGAGCGGGGATTACTTTGTCTGTGGTGAAACATTTTTCCGGAAAGATTCCTCTCCTCGGCGTATGTCTGGGGCATCAGGCCATTGCCGCAGCTTTCGGCGGAAAAGTGGTTGCCGCCAAAAGGCTCATGCATGGAAAAACTTCCATGATCCATGCCGACGGAAAAATGATATATCAGGGAATCAACAAACCCTTTGAGGCGATGCGCTACCACTCACTGGCCGTTTCCAGGGAACATCTCCCTGAATGCCTTGAAATAACTTCTGAAGCGGATGACGGCGAAATTATGGGTATCCGACATAAAGATCATCCTGCAACAGAAGGCATCCAATTTCATCCGGAATCTATTATGACCCGGATGGGAAAACGGCTTTTGAGGAATTTTTTGAATAACAGCGGGTAATCGGTTAACTATTCAACCAACATCATAAGGACAAGGTAAGGGTTCAGCCTTTTGAAAATGAATCGCTCCAGGTATGCTTAAATTTTTTCTGAAAGAACTCCCAGATAACGGTTCGTAATGAAAAAATCGGTTTTAGATTCTGAGAATGTTTTTGGTATTAAGGCCATGTGATCGCACTTATTCTAATCTGAAATAATTTTTTCATAACGACCCGTAATCCACTCAAACAGCTTTCAGTAAAAATTTAAACACACCCGAAGCTTCCTAAAAACAGATTTGTTACAAAAATCTAAACAGTTACAGGAGAAGATTGATGATGTTTAAAGAGAATCTCAGCAAAATTGTTCGAAGACAAGATCTGAACGAAGAACAAATGTCCCAAATGATCACCGAAGTCTTTTCGGGAAACACTACCGATGCCCAGATCGGCGCAATGATGGCCGCTTTGGCTACAAAAGGAGAAACTTTTGAAGAACTGGCTGGTGCGGCTCGTGCCATGCGAAGGAAAGCCCTTCGGATTCAAGTATCGTCCCCAACCGTTGTCGACACCTGTGGAACCGGCGGAGATGGTGCCCACACGTTTAACATTTCCACAACGACGGCATTTGTGGTAGCTGCATGTGGCGTGACAGTGGCCAAGCACGGGAATCGTTCCGTATCAAGTCAATGCGGCAGCGCAGATCTTCTTGAGGCACTGGGTGTTAAACTCGACATTGATCCTGAAATTGTGGAAGAAGCGGTTCGGGACATCGGTATCGGATTTCTTTTTGCCCCTCTGTTTCATGGCGCCATGCGATATGCTGCGAAAGCAAGAAAGGAGGTTGGACTCCGCAGTATTTTTAACATGCTGGGACCACTTACAAATCCTGCCGGAGCCAACTGTCAGCTTCTGGGCGTATATGCGCCCGAACTTACGGAAATGTTTGCAAACGCCCTGCAGTTACTGGGCGCCAAAAGGGCCTATGTCGTTCATGGACATGACGGGCTTGATGAAATTTCTGTTTGTGCGCCGACCCGCGTTTCAGAGCTCAAAGACGGTCTTATTCGAACATATGACATCGTTCCCGAACAGTTTTTCGGCGAACAGGCGAAACCAGAGGACCTTCTGGGTGGGAATCCTGAAGAAAACGCCGGAATAACTCGCGCCATTTTAAACGGCGAAAAGGGACCCAAAAGAAATGTCGTGCTGATAAACGCTGCCGCTGCATTGGTTGCGGCAGAAAAGGCTGAAAATATGAAAGACGGGATTCAACTGGCTCAAAAAGCCATTGACACGGGCGGAGCAGCCGAAAAGATGAAAGCGTTGATCGATTACACGCAGGAAAATGGGTAAAATGAATAAAGATTTTCTAAGTAAAATTATTGAGGATAAAAAACAGGAAATCGCTGCGGCAAAACAACGCGTGCCCGAATCCTTTCTCCGTACAAAAGCGCTTAATTTTCCAAAAAGACGCACTTTTATAAAGAATCTGGAACACCCAGGCCCACTTGGTGTGAATATCATTGCTGAAATTAAACGGGCCTCCCCTTCCAAGGGTGATATTTGCCCGAACCTGGATCCGGCGTATTACGCCTCTCAATATGAAGCGGGAGGCGCTGCCGCGATTTCTGTTCTCACGGACCGGATCCATTTTAAAGGGAGCCCTGAAGATCTGAAAATCGCACGTAAAACCACGACACTTCCGGTTCTTCGTAAGGATTTTCTGATATCCGCTTACCAGATTTTTGAATCTGCTGCGATGGAGGCCGACGCCGTTCTGCTAATCGTGCGCGTCCTTGATCAGCAGCAGCTAAAGGACTATTTGAGTTTGTGCGATGAGCTCCGTATGGATGCCCTGGTGGAAGTTCACTCAGAGTCGGATATTGAAAAAGCCTGCTTGGCAGGCGCACGGCTTGTAGGAATTAACAACCGCAACCTTCAGTCTTTTGAAACCAATATTGAAACTGCAATACGCATGAAATCAATGCTCAGCGCCGACCAAGTTCCAGTTGCAGCCAGTGGTATCCGGACAAGAAACGACATCGAAAAAATTAAAAGCTCCGGGATTTGGAACTTCTTGATCGGTGAAAGTCTTGTGCGGGCGCAAAGCCCAAGAAATTTCCTTGAATCGCTTCATGGGATAAGGTTTTCCGGAAACGAAAAAACCTGAAGTAAATTTAATCAGAGGCGAGGAGTTTTTGTTTAATTTCCATCATCCCTCAAATAATTCACTTGCATCAAATCTACCCTGACGTTTATAATGGCTCGTGTTTCGAGCCATATCTATGTCTAAATTCATTTTAGGATAGTCTATTCATCAGAAAAACTGACAAATGTTTCGGATACTTATGACGGTCGAAAATCATTCAATTTTTGTATATATTAAACCACTTAACGACATGACATATTCAGTAAGAGGTAAACAATGCAAAAAACCATAGAACTAAAAAGGGTGGTGGTTACCGGCCTGGGAATGGTTACTTCTCTGGGCATTGATGTGCCGAGCACATGGGAGGCCATGATTGCGGGAAAATCCGGTATAGATACAATTACATCGTGGGGTGATCTGGAAGAAGTTAAAGCGAAATTCAATTTGTCCGAAGATTTTCCCCTGATTGCCGGAGAAGTAAAACAGTTCGATATGCAAGAAATCGTTAAACAAAGAAAATATGGCTTCACAAAAGAGGATTTAAAACAGATCAAATACATGGATCCCTTTATCCAGTATGCCTATGCAGCAACACTGGAAGCAATTGTCGACGCCAATGTGAATTTAGAAACACAAAACATCAATTCCGATCGAATCGGTGTCATTATCGGTTCGGGTCTGGGTGGGCCCCAGACATGGGAAAATGAATACGCCCGCTTTATTAAAGGTAAAAAAGTGTCTCCGTTTCTTATACCACGCCTGATCCCCAACCTGGCCGCAGGTAATGTCAGTATTTCCTTTAAGGCCAGAGGTGCCAATGCGTGTCTGGCTACGGCCTGTGCTTCCGGTGCGCACGCAATCGGTGAAGCATTTCAGAGAATTCAGCTCGGGAAGGAAGACGCATTTGCCTGTGGTGGAACAGAAGCCGCCATTACACCGCTAACAATTGCCGGTTTTCATGCCCTTAAAGCCCTTTCGCCAAAATACCAAACACCCCAATCCGCTTCCCGCCCTTTTGATATCCATCGAAATGGTTTCATTATGGCGGATGGATCGGGCATTCTCATTTTGGAAGCTCTGGATCATGCCCTGTCAAGAGGAGCCAAAATATATGCGGAAGTCATCGGCTTTGCCATGACCGGAGATGCCAGCCATATCACTGATCCGGATGCGGCAGGCGCTATTCGATGCATCAAGCTGGCATTGGAAGACGCCCAAATCTTGCCCGAAGACGTCGATTTAATCAACCCTCACGCCACCTCTACCCCAAAAGGAGACATCAATGAAGCCACCGCCATAAAGGAAGTGTTTGGTGCAGGGAGAGAAAGACCTTTTATTACGGCCAACAAGTCTCAACTCGGACATTCGCTGGGTGCTGTTGGCGGCATTGAGGCAATTTCGAGCGTATTGTCGGTGTACAATGATAAAATACCGCCTATTTTAAACCTGGATCAGCTGGATCAAGAATGTGCGGGCTTAAACTATGTGAGCGGTTCTGCAAAAACGGCTACCGTTAACGTTGCGCTTTCGAATTCATTCGGTTTCGGGGGAACCAATGCGACATTGATATTTCGAAAATATATATCAGGCGATAGGTAATGGGTAATTGAGGATAGACGAAGGTGAGAAAGATAGAAGGTTAGTCTTTTTCTCACCTTCCTGCCTTCCTGCCTGTCACGCACTCCGCAGACCTTTGATAAAGTCACCCACAGCCTCGACCCCTTTTGAGTCCACAAGCCGGATGGTTTCTGATCCGATGACAGCTATATCGGCCTTTCCTTTTAAATAATCGACATCCTCCTTCCCCTTTACACCAAAACCGAGTGCCAGAGGAAGCCTTGTGGCCTTTCGACACCGCAAGAGATATTGCTCCAGTTGTTTGGAAAAGTCCGTAGCCACACCGGTGACCCCCTTCCTGGCCACACAGTAGATAAATCCTTTTGCAAAGGAGTTCAGGTATTTCATCCGTTCGCTCGGTGTTGTAGGAGAAAATATGAAGATTGGAGAAAGGTTGCATTTCTCCATGGCATCGATATAATCTTCGCCTTCTTCAGGTGGAAGATCCGGGACGATGGCCCCGACAAGGCCGCTTTGGGCCATGGCTTCTGCAAATTGATAGACTCCATACTTAAAAAGTATGTTGTAATAGCTCATAAAAAGAAACGGAATTTCAAAGGTTTTTACGACTTTTTGGGCAAATTCGATGCACTTTTTTACGGTTGCGCCCTTTGCAAGGGCCTTTTGATTTGCATGGAGGATTATTGGGCCGTCAGCAATCGGCTCCGAAAAAGGGATCTGCAACTCCATCAGGTCAACACCATTGTTTATCATGGCTTCGATAATTCTGAAGGCATCATCGAATGTGGGATATCCAAGAACAATATGGGTCATCAACAGGATCTCTTTTTCTTTAATCTTTTGCTTTAGATATGATTCAAGCATGATATTCCTCCGCTTTTTCCTTTATAAATTCCCGCCACTTGGGATCTGCAAATGCATCGGCGACGGTAAATATATCCTTGTCTCCTCTACCGGACTGATTGATCAATATGACATCCTCCGGAGACATATCCGGTGCTTCTTTAAACGCCTGTGAAAAAGCATGTGCCGATTCCAGGGCTGGAATCAAGCCCTCTTTTTGAATCGTGAGAGAGAGGGCATCGACAACGTCTTTATCGGTTGCCGCTTCGAATCGAATCCGTCCATTTTTCGCAAAACTTGCCAGAATCGGTGAAACACCGACATAATCGAGACCGGCTGCGACGCTGTGTGTTTCTTTCATCTGACCGTCATCATTTTGAAGAAAATATGTTTTATATCCCTGTGCAACCCCGACACTCGAATCTTTGGAGGATAGACGGGATGCGTGTTGGCCGGTATTCAATCCTTTGCCTGCTGCTTCAACGCCGACAAGTTCAACCGGGTCATCCAGAAAAGACTTAAAGATCCCCAATGCATTGGAACCGCCGCCGACACAGGCATAAATTCGAGTGGGTAGCCTTCCCTCTCTTTTAAGAATCTGTTCCCTGGCTTCTTTTCCGATAATGGATTGAAAAAAAGAAACCATTTCCGGAAAAGGATGAGGGCCGCATGCGGTGCCCAGAACATAATGGGTGGTATCCATATGGGTCACCCAGTCTCTAAACGATTCGTTAATGGCATCCTTTAAGATCCGGGTGCCTTCACGGACGGTAACAACTTCAGCGCCCAATCGCTCCATCCAGAATACATTGGGTCGCTGCCGCTGGACATCAATTTCTCCCATGTAAATGGTACATTTGAATCCAAATCTCGCGGCCATGGTGGCGGTGGCCACCCCGTGCTGACCGGCACCGGTTTCTGCAATGACCCGTTTTTTCCCCATTCGCTTTACCAAAAGTCCTTGACCCATAACATTATTGGCCTTGTGAGCTCCGGTGTGGTTAAGGTCTTCTCGCTTGACATAAATGCGAGCTCCGCCAAAATGTCGCGTGAGGTTTTCGGCAAAGGTCACGGGTGTAGGGCGACAAGAATATGTGGACATGATATCGACATATTCCTGCCAGAAATCAGGATCGTTTTTTGCCTTTTGAAATGTCTCTACAAGTTCATCAAAAGTAGCAACAAGGATTTCAGGAAGATAAGCGCCCCCAAATCCTTCATAGTAACCTCTGTCTTTCATCTTTATAACCTCCATTGTTTCCGTTGAGTTCCGGCTCTGGTTTTAAATCCAAATTTTTATGTAATCAGATCAGAATTCAGTGTCTGTGAGAAAATGAATTGATCCGTTCGACAATAGAGTTCTGAATAAACGGCATTTTTCGTCTGATCAAAGTGCAAATACCGCTTCACAATAAGGATCGGGGTCTCCGGCGCAACTTCTAACTTACTCGCCTTTTCACCGGTTATACAGCCGATTCTAAACGTCTGTCTGCCGCTATTGGGTTTCATGTAGTAGTGTTCGCCGACAATCTGTGAAAGCGATCGGCCCGACAGGTCAATTTTTTCTATACCTTTAAACAACGCTTCATGAAGATACATATCTTCGATAAGAATCGGCACCGCTTCAACTCGACTGAGTCTGGAATAAAAATAGGCCTTTTGGTTTCCAAAGGGGTTTTCGGGATCATATCTAATTTGCTTCAGCCGGAGCTTTCGAAGAATATGTGTGGTTACGGATATCCCTTTTTTATTAAAAGCCGATGTTGTGCCGGCCAATGAAAAAAGATCTACCTCTTCTTGAGGCTCACATACGAATGTTCCTGAGCCCCGTTTGCGTATCAGCATACGCCTTCTAACCAAAAGATCGGTGGCTTGTCTAGCGGTGGGTCTTCCGATACCGTATCGTTGTGCAAGCTTGTTTTCTGATGGTATCCTTGCACCTGCCGGATATTCTCCGGAACGTATTTGATCCAGGATAATATTCGCCAACTGATGATACAATGGGATTGGAGATAATGGATTGAGCATCATTCAAAATACGCATGTATTGGTTAAGTTGTCAAGACAAATTATTGTCGTCTTTTTTGAAACCTCGATATGGTGCATTTTTATAAAAACCGTAATTCTTTAAAAAGTGTCAGAAATTTAACATTGATGGTTTCGTAAAAAGTCAATATTGCTCGCTCCATGACCATTTGGGGGCGTTTCCATCGGTTCCGCTAAATTTCAAGAACTCGGCGCAAGCGCCTCAAACAGCTTGATATTTTTAACGCTTCACCGCTTGAAACGCTGATTCCCCAAATGCTCAAATGTC
Organism: Desulfobacterales bacterium; assembly: GCA_046484425.1. Taxonomy (GTDB): domain Bacteria; phylum Desulfobacterota; class Desulfobacteria; order Desulfobacterales; family UBA11574; genus UBA11574. Next base: position 19,315 of record JAWOIY010000093.1, read on the forward strand.
GCTCACAAAAGACTTTTTACGAGTTTGTCAACATTCCAATTGTGAGCAGAGCGAACTAACTTGTTATCTCTAACATTTCAAGACGGCCTGTGCAAGATTTGGGGTTTTTTTGATGGACTCTATGTATCCTTCCTGTTACGCTTTAATAAATACTACACGGAAATCAATATGAAATCAAACATCATCGACCTGCCCGAACTGCGCGAACAAACTCATGTTTTTCAGGACCGATCCCATGCCGGTCAAGTCCTGTCCCGGATGATTGGGGCCGAAGACAGACAAGCCGGAATTATTTTGGCAATACCGGCCGGCGGTGTACCGGTCGGCGTCGTGATGGCTGAAAAAACAGGGCTTGATTTTGA
>JAWOIY010000138.1:0-2570 GCA_046484425.1 Desulfobacterales bacterium
AGTTGAAGGAGCCTCGATTTGAATGGCTTGCAGGATTGCAGCTATATTTGGAAGCCAGGTTCGGTAGAAAAATTGAACTGGTTCGAAAAGGAAAGAATGTGAATCGTCGCATAACTCGTAGAATAGGAAAAGACGTGATCTATGCTTGATGATGTTATAAGAGAAAACCTACAGGTTATCATCGAATCTAAATGATTTTCTAAAAACAGATTGTTCGAAATCTCCTTGTTCCATTGACAGAATTTTCCGAAAAAGATATTCTTAATAAAAAGGAGTTGATGATATGAACAAAATGATAAAGGCCGATATTTATTTTGACGGTGAATATTACTGTGCGAGATGTATCGATTTTGACATCTTTACTCAGGGCAAAACGCTTGATGAGCTGACTAAAAATTTGAAAGAGGCTGTTAAACTCCATATTGAGGATGATCCGGAGTCGTTAACAGGTTATGTCCCAAATCCTTCACTATTTACCATGATGGACTTGGGAGAAATTCATGTCTAAGAAATTGCCGGTTGTTTCTGGTAAAAAGCTTATTTCCTTTCTGGGAGCCTTGAATTACAAAATACTACGGCAGCGTGGTAGCCATGTTAGGCTTGAAAAATTAACAGAAGCCGGTACTCATAAAATAACCATACCAAACCATGATCCTATCGCCAAAGGTACTCTAAATGACATCTTGACAAAAGTTGCTATTTGGAACCAAATCTCAAAAGATGCTCTTATCGAAAAGTTAAAGGCCTGATATAATTCCTGACTGCTCATAACCCATTACCTGCCTGACGAAGCGAAGTGTAGATCCCGAGTTCGGGACCCCGTTAAATTTTGCAGCACAGACCTGGAAAGGATTTCACCGGGGACATTATCTTTTAATTGTTGATAATTTTTTCAGGAAATCCCCATTTAATCCTTCTGATTAACGATTAAATGGCATGACGAATCTCAAAATAAAAATCGCAATAAATGTGTACTGCATCAGAAAATAAGAGGAAAATATGCACGTTCTTCGTTAATGTTCCCACTAGTGTCATGTCAATATAATTTTATTGGGTAAACAGGTTGATTTTTATTTTGATCAATAGTATAGTTCCTCAAGGCAAACTTTATTATGGCACCCCAAACCTTGAGGAAAGCTATGAAAAAACATATTGTTCGGCTATCCACGGAGGAACGTAAGGCTTTAAAGAAATTGATAACATCGGGGCGGGGCCCGGCACGAATGTTTACCCGGGCACGGATATTGCTTAAAGCAGACCAAAGCAATAACGGTCCTGGGTGGTCAGATGAAAGAATCAGCGAGGCGTTTGACGTCACTGTCCAGACAATCGAGCGAGTTCGCAAAGAGCTTGTTGAAGAGGGGTTTGAAGCGGTTTTATCTCGCCGAAAATATACCCAGAAAGTTTCTCGAAAAAAGATCGACGGTGATGTTGAGGCACATCTGGTTGCTCTTTCCTGCAGTGAACCACCGGAAGGCCGTGCAAGATGGACACTGCGTCTTTTGGCAGATTCGATTGTAGAACTTGGATATTTACAAAGCATTTCCCACGAGGCGGTTCGCCAAACATTAAAAAAAACGAAATTAAACCGTGGCTGAAACAGCAGTGGTGCATTCCACCAAAAGCCAATGCCGCCTTTGTTTGTGCAATGGAAGATATCCTGACAGTCTACAAACAGCCGTATGATCCGGAACATCCGCTGGTATGCATGGATGAAACGAGCAGACAACTGATCAAAGAAACTCGAAGTACTGTTGCCGCTAAACCTGGCGTCCCTGCGCGTTATGACTACGAATACGAACGCAATGGCGTTTGTAATCTGTTCATGTTTTACGAACCGTTTGGTGGCAAACGGTTCGTTTCGGTAACAGACCGCAGAACGAGGGTGGATTGGGCATGGCAGATAAAAGAACTGCTGGACGATCATTACCCAAGTGCAAGCAAGGTTGTTTTGGTTATGGATAACCTCAACACGCATAACGGCGCCTCTTTATATGAGACATTTCCACCCCATGAAGCCAGACGTCTGCTGGACCGGTTGGAAGTACACTATACTCCCAAACATGGCAGCTGGCTCAATATTGCTGAAATCGAACTGCGGGTTTTAACCGGTCAATGTCTAAACCGCCGGATTCCAGACAAACAAACGCTGGAACGAGAAGTGGCCCAATGGCAAAATCAGCGTAATTTTTTCCAAGCCAAGATAGACTGGCGCTTTTCTACGGATGACGCCAGGATTAAATTAAAAAGACTTTATCCAACTTTATTAAGTTGACATGACACTAGAGAAATTTGGATTCTCTGCATGATTTAAAACTTGCCAAAACCAGATTAAGGGATTATAGTCTTACCAGTAAGAAAATCGTTTGTCTTTCAAAGGAGGCCTTTTATGGTTGATATATCCACAACAAAAATGTCATCCAAGGGTCAGGTAGTAATTCCAGAAGCTATCCGCAAAAAGCTGGGGCTCAAACCCGGCGATCAATTCGTTGTAACGGGAGATAAAGATGTTGTCATCTTGAAATCGATTTCCCCTCCATCTCTTGACGAGTTCGAGGATTTAATTGCAG
>JAWOIY010000071.1:0-15916 GCA_046484425.1 Desulfobacterales bacterium
ATGAGCTTGCGAACAAATCGGAAGACAAAATATCTGATAAAATTGCCCAATATGAATCTGTAGAAGATATAGATGTTATCATCAGAAATCTTGAAAAAGAAATGAAACAGGCTGCGGATGAGCTTGCATTTGAAAAGGCTGCTGAACTTCGGGATCAAATCCAGGCCATAAAAAAGTTGATTGTCTTTGAAATTTAAACACCGAACACTTGATGAATTCGATTTTTTACGAATTCATCAGCTGTGAACATAGAACATGACTGAAGATAAAACAAAATTCGCATTACCCGCCCCCGTCGATCATCCGATCCCCGGCATCAGGGATAAGCTGACCAGGGTTTCTTCCGAACCCGGTGTCTATCTTATGAAGGATGCCGATGGGAGGGTGATATATGTCGGCAAAGCCAGGAATCTGAGAAAACGATTGACCTCATATTTTGCACGGTCAGGGAACAGCACGCTGCATATGGATATGAAAACGGAAATTCTGGTTCGAAGAATAACGGACTTTGACACGATTATAACCGGCAGCGAAAAAGAAGCGCTGATTCTTGAATCAAACCTTATCAAACGTTACAGACCCCGTTATAATGTTATTTTAAAGGATGACAAAAGATACCCATCTTTACGGCTGGATATCGAAAATCCATATCCCAACCTTTCCGTTGTCAGAAAGATCGAAAAAAACGGAGCCCTTTATTTCGGTCCATTTTCGTCTTCCGGTGCGGTTCAGCAAACACTCAGAATTATCCATAAAACGTTCAATCTCCGAAAATGTAAAAATAAAGACTTCAGGCATCGCTCAAGACCGTGTCTCAACCACCAAATAGCATCCTGTCTTGCCCCATGCTGCCTTGATGTTGACAAGAAAACATATGACGACATCGTCAATGAGGTCATTTTATTTTTAAGGGGAAGAACCCCCGATCTGATTCAAAAAATAAAACATGAGATGATGTCCGCTGCGGATGTACAGGATTATGAAAAGGCAGCGGTTTTGAGGGATAAAATGTTTGCCCTTGAACAAACGCTTGAAAAACAGGTTGCGGTTATGAATGATTTTGAAGACCGGGATGTGCTCGGGATTGCAAGATCTGATGCAAATTCTCTTCTTATGCTTCTTTTTATTCGCAGCGGATTTCTTATTGGAACACGAAATTTTACGTTTTCGGAAACGATGTCAACAGACGACGAAATGGTCGGAGGGTTTATTCGACAGTATTATGATGAAACGCGTTTTGTTCCAAAAGAGATTCTTGTTCCGACAGTACTTGAAGATGCTTTTTTAATAGAAGAATTGTTAAGTAACGTCAAAGGGCAAAGGGTAAGGATTTTGGCACCCAAACGGGGGCAAAAAGTCCGTCTGGTCGAGATGGCCTGTCAGAATGCAAAACACAACCTGCGAGAATTCACTGCTGCGGTTTCAAAAGATACGGAACTCCTCGTTCGTCTCCAGAGGCGTCTGAAGATGGAAAGGATGCCCTGGCGGATCGAATGCGTTGACAATTCAAGCATTTCAGGCAAAGACGCGGTTTCCGGTATGGTTGTTTTTGAAAAAGGAAATCCAAAAAAATCTTCATATCGAAAATACAGACTCAAAACAGATTCAGCGAGAGACGATTATGCCTGTATGGCTGAAGTTCTTCAAAGAAGATTCGGTAAAGGTGAAGCATCCGAACCCTATCCCGATATCCTGATGGTTGACGGTGGAAAAGGGCAGTTAAACATCGCGGTTTCAATCTTGAAGTCGTTGAATCTGAAAAATAATATTCAGCTGATCGGCATTGCAAAAAAAAATGAAAAAAAGGGGGAAACTCAGGACAAAATCTATAAGCCCGGACAGGCAAATCCCGTAAATTTGGGAAGGGAAGGGGACCTTATTCTATTTTTAGAACGGATAAGGGATGAAGCCCATCGTTTTGCCCTCTCATTTCACCGTAAGCGTCGTCGCAAAACACAGATGCAATCCTCACTCGATTCAATAAACGGCATCGGAGAAGAGAGAAAAAAATTGCTTTTAAAGCATTTTAAAAGCATTAGAAAAATCCGGGCAGCAACGCTGGAGGAATTAAGCGCTCTGCCCGGAATTGGTTATAAAACCGCTGAAGCCATTATAAGCAGCCTGGAAAAGAACAGATAATCTTTCCGTCAGACCAATTATCCCAGTTTTTTTAACAACGCTTTGAGCTCTATAACTGCATCAGCAGATTTGTCAAGGGCGACCTTTTCCTCGTCCAAGAGCGCAATCTCTATGATCTCCTCGACACCATTGGCACCCAATTTGACGGGAACACCGATAAAAAGTTCGTTATACCCATATTCACCTTCAAGATAGGTTGCACAGGGCAGGATTTTCTTTTTATCCTTGAGAATCGATTCAGCCATTTCGACTGCGGCCGATGCCGGTGCATAAAAGGCGCTTCCAGTTTTCAGAAGCCCGACGATCTCGGCACCGCCATTGGCCGTTCGTTTCACCAGCGCGTCGATACGGTCTTTTGGAAGCAATTCTGTAATCGGGATTCCGGCGACTGTAGAGTAACGAGGTAACGGTACCATGGTATCGCCGTGTCCGCCGAGGACAAATGCCGTTGTATTTTCCACGGAAACATTAAGTTCCATGGCAATAAAAGCCCTGAATCTTGCTGAATCGAGAACACCGGCCATCCCGAGAACCCGATTCTTGGGGAAACCGCTGGTTTCGTAAGCAACATGGCACATGGCATCAAGGGGATTGCTGACAATAATCAATACAGCATTGGGGGATCGTTTGGCCACCTCTCGGGTAACATTTTTCATGATTTTTGCATTGGTACTCAAAAGGTCGTCCCGGCTCATGCCGGGCTTTCTGGGTATACCCGCAGTGATGATAACGATATCAGAGTTTGCTGAAGCTTCATAATCGTTAGATCCTGTTGGATGGGCATCGTGCTTTTCAATCGGCGCAGCCTCGGCAAGATCAAGGGCTTTACCCTGAGGAAGCCCTTCAATAATATCCACCAATACGACATCACACAATTCTTTTTCTACCAGCCGTTGGGCTGCTGTGGCACCGACATTTCCGGCACCGACGACGGTTACCTTCTTGTCCATTATTACTCTCCTTTTAATAAGTTTCGATATTCCAATAAGATTTTAAAGTTTTTCTCCCAGTAGGTTTTCGTTGATACGGGCGAATAAAATGTGTTCCGTTGATCACCATTCACAGAAGAAAAGATTATAATTTTGATAACATAAAATCGAATGTTGTCAATATATTTATGAGACAATTTGTTTTTCTTGTTGTTGACTTAACGCGTTAATCAGGATAAATAAAATGAATTTCCATTTAAGTCCTCTGAAATAATAATGATATGAAGAGGATCCGATTCCATAAGCGTTCAAATTCACCGATGACATATTGACCTCTTGGTTTAAAGTGAAAAAAAATTAAGATTTTACACTTTCCGCCCGATAATATAATGTATATGAAACCATTCGATAAGCCCCAGTAAATTTTTTCGAACATTTAAATGGATTATTTGAACAAAATTTATTAATACGTCATGATATTAACAATTCATACGTTTAGGTTCATGATGGGGAATTATTTCCCCATGATTATATAACACGCCTTGAGGTTGAACATGGATATTGTAAAAAAGATAAAAAAATTGTTGCAGGAAGCAGAACTTTATCATTCCCAGGGATTATTGTACGAGGCTATGGCGAACTATAATAATGCAACAGAACTCATTCAAAGCAACGCTCAGCTTAGAAGCAAACAAAGCCTGATCGAGGGAATTTCTAAAAAAATCAATGGTCTGAAAAAAGATATTTCCAAAATCGAATTGGCCCCCAAAAAACCCGAACTTTCAGAAAATGTTCAGGATTTGATCAAGAAAATGTATTTGTTTTCTCCGGACATAGACGAAGATGCAAAAGCTCTGGAGGGCGCAATTGCACTGGCAAAATTCGGTCAGTTTAAAAGAGCGATATCAGACTTTAATGAACTTCTAAAAAACGACGCGACACGCGTTGATGCCGCCAAGAATATCATAAGATGTCATGTAGCACTATATTCAATAAATGACGCTATTTCTCAATATGAGAAATGGCTTTTAGACGATGTGTTTCTACCGAACCAGTTGGATAAATTATATGTTTTCCTTGAAAGCCTGTTAAAAAGCGAAGGTGTCGAGAAAACGCTTCCAAAAACAAAAGAACAGGTAAATAAAGCAAAGGTGACGATTTCGTCTGAAAATGATCGGCTTCAGGTTTCCGAACAAGAGTTTGATGAACTTGATAGAGGTGTATCTGAAATGGAAGCCGATAAGAAATTGATAATGCCGGAAGATGATCAACAACATGATGCCGAGTATGAGAATGTTGAGGCAGATAGGGGTGACCCTGAAAGTAAGGCCGAAGATACTCTTGATGTCAACTCCATAGGAATAACACTGGACAGCGGCCCTCAGAAAGGGCAAATTTTTGAATTTAAGGTAAGGTTCCAACTGGGGAAAGTTATAAGTCTCCTTATTTCAAACAGGGACAAAAATTTAATAGAGAGTTTCAAGGTAGGTTCTGAGATTCATAATGTTCAGTATTATTCTAACGTCGGTCTGTTTAATGGTTCAGGTTTAGTTACCGCCGTAAAAGAAATTACCATCGGTCCATTACGGGGAGATTATTGTGTGGACATTGAGGTTTTAATAAATTAGCCAAATCGACCGGCCTGCTCCCCGAACGCCCCGTCCTTTGGGACGGGGTCAATAGACGTTATACAAAATGAACTGAAATCCTTACCCAGGCGCGAAGCACTGCTGTATAGAAGAAGAGGCTTGAAAAACTTGGAACAAATTAGTAGAAGATGGATTAAATGTTATATCGGACGGATTTGACATATCCTAATCCTATGATGTGGGGCTGATTATATATGGCTATTTTGAATCTTAAAAAAAAGCAGATCGAGTTTAAAATCGTATATTACGGGCCTGGAAGGTGCGGCAAAACAACGAATATGGAACATATTTATAAGACGTACACAAAACAGGTGACCGGCGATATGGTCTCTATTGATACGGAAGGTGATCGAACACTTTTTTTTGACTTTCTTCCCATGGGGTTTGGGGAGATAAAAGGCTTTGATGTTAGAGTTCAAGTTTACACCGTTCCCGGTCAGGTTCAATACAGATCCACTCGAAAACTTGTATTAAGAGGTGTTGACGGCGTTATTTTTGTTGCCGATTCGCTGGCAGTCAGGCGTGAAAAAAATATGCTCTCTTTGAAAGATTTACAATACAATTTAAAAGAATATGGCATCAGCATTTTTAAGATCCCGCTTGTTATTCAACACAACAAGAGAGACCTTGTTGGGAAAGGCCTTCCTATCATGGCCATTGAACAGATGGAGAGGGATTTAAACAGGCAGCTCAAAGTACCTTCATTTCCGGCCAGCGCTTTCACCGGTCAAGGTGTCGGGGCGACTTTAAAGGAATGTTTAAAGCTAACATTAATTTCTTTAAAAAATGAAATGAAAATTGGACAGTAAATAATTAAAATGCGAAACAACGTTCTTGCCGGCAATCTTAAATTTCTGAGTCTTGGCGATATCTTACAGTTCCTCGGTTCGAATTCAAGTACAGGTGTTTTGCACATCAAAAATAAATACGTCCAGACTCCGGGTAAAATATTTTTCATTAACGGAAACCCTGTAAATGCAGAGGCGGGCTCATTGGTCGGGATAGATGCCTTAAACTCACTTTTTGGATGGATTGATGGAGAATTTGAGTTTTCTGATGAAACCGTTAGCTGTGAACATATGATCCATAAGAGCCGTATGCAAATTATCCTTGACGGCTTGAGCATGCTCGACGATGGTCGGATTGAACGGATGGGACCTGTATCATTTTTCAATCCATCAACACAAAACCCGGGAGAATCATCAAAAATGCCGATTATCAGAGGTCCGCTTATCGACTACACCTACATCGTTGACGAGGAGGAGGCTCGTGCCGGCTTCACGGTTGTGAAGGAAGGAAAGCACGGCGGATGGTTATGGGTTATACTCGAAGGAGTTGCAGAAATTGTCAGGGAAACTCCCAAGGGCCCTTTGAAAATACTCAGAATCGGTGAAGGTGCATTTATCGGAAGTATTTCTTCATTCTTATTGTTGGAGGGGATGGCTCGAAGTGCAGCCATTGTGGCCGAAACCAATGTCCAGTTGGGTGTACTTGATGCTCGACGTCTTTCGGTCGACTTTCTGCGAATATCCAACCAATATAGAAGCCTTGCCTTGAGTCTTGACAAAAGAATGAAACAGGTCACCGATATGGCCGTTAAAACTCATTTGAACGAAATTCGGTCGGAAGAATACGTTAATAAAAAAAATCAGGTGATCAACCAGGGAAATAGCGAAGAGAATTTATATGAAATCACCGAAGGTGAAGCACATATCGTCCGGCAAACCGAATACGGATATGTACCGCTGGCGAGCCTTTATCCGGGAGATTTTTTTGGCAATATTCCGTTTATTGATTTGGGGCAAGAACCTTTTCAAGCTTCCGTTTTTGGCTCGGAGGACCTCAAGTTAAAGAAGATGGATCCCGACATCTTGCAAAAGGAACACCGCCAGCTTCCACCAACGTTTAAAAATTTTATTGAACATCTTGCAGCCTGTATATCGGTAACCTCTATGGTCACATGCGAGTTTCACAAAAAAATCAGTCGGAAATCCGAAAAGGAATAGTGATTGGTCAGTAGCGTATATAATGGGTTAATGACATGAAGACAATTGAAAAAAGGCATCATACAAGAATCAGCGCGCTCAATCTGATATCGTATAGTTGTATAGATGAAACCGACACAGTCGTGGCGCAGGGAATGGGACGGACTCTGAATGTCAGCGAAGACGGAATCCTGCTGGAAACACATGTTGCAGTTGATCCAAAATATTCCATATCGCTGGCAATAGGTCTTGAAGATGAAGTTGTTAATATAACGGGTAGAATAATTCACTCTGTCTCAGGTAAAGATGAGAAATTTGAAGCCGGGATTGAGTTTGTCGAAACAGATGAAACGACAATGAATATTTTAAATAAATATATTCAAGCATTTACAGAACAGTAAATTCCGAAGCCCAAACTTGTCCCTCCCGGATGCATTCGACTTTAGAAGTACTTAAGTTTCATGAGTCTTTTAACATCGAACCACTATAAGCTGAAGGCTAAAAGTTTAAAGTTTGAAGTGATCTAAAGTGCCTAAAGTTATTGAGTTGCTTCGCTCCGGTGATTTTATATAATTGACAGAATTCCTTAACTTTAGCTCACTTCAAACTTTAGCTCACTTCTAACTTCATCATAAATACGTAACCGTATTTACGAATATATGTACTAAGCCTGCCGAATCGCTATACAAATTATGAAACAGTGATCAGCCTATAAAAAATACCGAATGGAACAGCACTGAATGTGTGTATCTTAGCAGAGGAAAAATCGAATGGAACCGGCTGTAATTGAAACAAACTTTGAAACGTTAAACCTTATAAAACGGGGAAAAGTACGGGACATATACGATCTCGAAGAAAATCTTTTAATGGTGGCTACGGATCGAATCTCTGCATTTGATGTGGTCATGCCGAATCCAATTCCCGGAAAAGGAAAAATTTTAACCCAAATTTCGCTCTTTTGGTTTGAAATAATGAAGCCGCTTTTGCCCAATCATGTTATTTCCAGTAACGTGGATGATTATCCGGAAGTATGCAGGCCCTACTCGGAAATTCTTCGCGGCAGGAGCATGCTTGTTCAAAAAGCCAAGCCTCTTGAAATTGAATGTATTGTGAGAGGATATATATCCGGAACCGGCTGGCAAGACTACCAGGCTTCCGGCAGTGTTTGCGGGATAAAACTTCCCGAAGGTCTAAAAGAATCCGACAGGCTCCCTGACCCTGTTTTTACGCCATCAACAAAAGCAGATACAGGCCTTCATGACATCAATATAGATTTTAAAGAAGCTGTTAAAAAAATCGGAAAACCGCTGGCCGAAAAGGTCAGGGCGCTCAGTCTTGCGATCTATAAAAAGGGTGCCGATCTTGCTTATAAAAAGGGTATCATCATTGCGGATACGAAATTTGAATTTGGCCTTTTTAAAGACGACCTCATTCTCATCGATGAGGTTTTAACCCCGGATTCATCAAGGTTTTGGCCTCAAGCAACTTATAAACCCGGTGGATCACAAAAGAGTTTTGACAAACAATACCTCAGAGATTATTTGATTTCCATTAACTGGGATAAAAAGCCGCCGGCACCGCCCCTCCCGCAGGACGTGATCAAAAATACACACAAAAAATATCTGGAAGCATACCATAAACTCACAGCTTAAGCCCATGCGCTTTAAAGAAAGAACCGTAAATCTGTCCCAGATCAACTCAGACGATGACACCTTTCGAATTACCACAGAGCGGAAGGTCGATAATTTGGTGAATTCAATTGGAAATATCGGGATATTGAATCTTCCACTGTTATTGGAAAATAAACCCGGCCATACGATTGTATGCGGTTTTCGTAGAATTGAAGCCTGCCGAAGATTGAAATGGTCAGCACTTAAAGCAAGAATATTCGACCCTGATACCCAAAGGCTTGAATGCGTAAAATATGCTATCTCCGATAACGCGTTTCAAAGGCCGCTGAATATAATAGAAAAGTCAAGATCCATTGATATGCTGTCCGGTTTTTTCACCGATATCGGGAGTCTGACCCGAGAACTGGCGGTACTGGGTCTATCCGATCATCCATCAATTGTAAAAAAAATCAAAGCTATCTGCCGCCTCCCCGATCCGCTTCAAAACAGCATTCTTTCAAATACGATTTCTTTTATCATGGCATTGGAGCTTTCCGAGATGTCATGGAATGATACGGAAGGTTTTGTAAAACTTTTTAATTCACTTAAACTGAGCCTGAACAAGCAGCGGGAAATCGTGACACTGGTAAAAGAGATTTCCATTCGTGAAGACAAGTCAATTACACAGATTCTTGAAGAACCCCACCTGAAAGAAGTCTTATTGGACGAAAATATTGATAAAAATCAAAAGGCGTACATGGTCAGGGCCTATTTAAAACAGAGACGTTTCCCAAGCATAGTGAGCGCCGAAAGAACTTTCGAAAATTATCGGAAACGGCTTAAACTTGGAAAGCATATAAAGCTAATTCCCCCGGATAATTTCGAAAGCCCAGCCTATACGCTAAAACTCACGTTTACAAACATGACCGATCTCAAAGATCTTGAATCCGCTTTTGATACTCTCATCGAGAACCCTTTCCTTAAAAAAATCATAGATTAACCACACCATATATAACCAACAATTTCACTGTAGTTCCATATGTTGAAAAAAGATTAAAGCCCTGTTTTTTCAAAAATATTTATTGATTTCCAGCGGGATGGCAGGGGTGATTTAAATTAGGTTAAATATCAATAGGATATGCCGATAAGCTCGGCGGCTCATCAAAAATCCTGTTCAACCGGAATAAAAAGTAAATATATTTACTTGACTAAATAAAAAGCACCATTTATATAATGCTTAATTAAATAAATATGGTTCAGATTATTATGGGCATAAAGGAACGGAAAGAACGGGAAAGAGGGAGGCGGCGACAGCAAATAATGGTTGCCGCAAAAAGAGTTTTTTCCAAAAAAAGCTTCAACAGGGCAACAATGGAAGATATTGCCAAGGAAGCAGAACTTAGCCCGGGCACGATTTATCTTTATTTTAAGAATAAAGAAGAATTATTTGCTTCTCTCTCCCTTAGAATTCTCCAATATATGAGCATCCGGCTGGAACATGTTCATAACGAAAAGTATAAAGAACCCAAAGAAAAATTAAAGGCGCTCAAGGAAGCACTGTATGAGGTCTACGAGTTTGATCCTCTTGTTCTGATCAATATGTTTCATCTACAATCCAGCGAAACGCTGAAGAACTTATCTCCTCATCTTCTTTCGGATATCAAAGACTTGTCCAGACATTCATTCAGGTCGATGGCAAGAGTTTTTGAAGAAGGAATTACGAGTGGAGACTTCATCGACAGGCATCCGGTGGCGCTGGCAGATGTGGTATGGGCGCTATTTTCAGGTGTTGTTCTCTGGGAAGAAAGCAAACGATTGATCGACAGTAACAAAGACTTTTTAAAATCGACCCTTGAAATTGCATTTGAAATTTTTGGCCGAGGTATTCAAACTTGTCCTGAGCTTGAAAGTTAGGATGACCCATTTGATACCGTTACCTCCGCCAAATTTTGGAGATCGCAGCAACCTGGTGTAAACCCTAAACATGGAAAGGAGGTGGTAGCAAAGCCATTAACAAGGAGAAATGAGGGGTCGGCTGCTGACAGCATACGCAATGCCACTCCCTGCCATGCAAGTATTCTCCTTTATTGGTCCGACTTTTTTTGAACTTTGATCTGTTTTTGCATTATTTTCCCACCGGAGACCTTGATGACAGTTTAATGGCGTGCGATTTTACAGCGGATAGCCTCAGCGACCGAACATGAAGGCAATCAAAAGTTTAAGATCGCCTGAAGCATCGTTAAGGCCGGAAACCGGTGCTCTGGAAAATCAACCTAGTATTTCAAACTTAAGGAGGTGTACTAATGGCATTTTTAGGAAAATTTGCCGAGGGGTACAATAAACCAGTAGATGCAATACCCGGACGGGGATGGGCCGTTATTCTTGCTGGTACGACCGTCAACTTATGTCTGGGCGTTCTTTATGCCTGGTCTGTGTGGGTCAAGTATCTCACAAATGAAACCTATATGCTGTCCCAAGGGTGGGCTGGCCCTCTCACGGCAGAGCAGGCTTCCAACCCGGCATCATTGTGTATTTTAATTTTTGCCCTGCTCATGATTCCCGGCGGAAAGATTCAGGATAAATACGGTCCCTCCGTGGCCGGTTCCATTTCTGCGGCCTTTATGGGACTGGGTATGATTATCGCTGGAACAGCCAACTCCTACGCCGGAATTTTGTGGGGATTCGGCGTCGGCGGCGGAATTGCCATGGGCGTCGGCTATGCCGCTCCGGTTCCGGCAACGCGGCGGTGGGTCGGACCGCACCAGGTGGGCCTCATGATCGGCATTACGGTCGCAGGTTACGGCGGCGCGGCCTTTTACGTGGCTCCGCTCATCCAATGGCTGATAACTGCCTATTCCCTCTCTGCCTCATTCATGGTGCTCGGTATCGCCTACCTGATCGTCATCTTTATCGCAGCCCAAGTTCTGAAATGGCCGGAACCCGGCTACGTACCGCCCCAGCCGACTACAGTGAAGGCCAAAGCGGCGGCGGCAAGCGCGGTAGACTGGACTGCCGGAGAAATGGCCAAAACCTGGCAGTTCTATGCCCTGATTTTGCTTTTCTGCCTGAACACCCAGGCGGGTCTGCTTATTATCGGCCACGCCGCCAAGATCGTCGCACCCTTCCTGGCGAGCGGATATATCCTGGTGGCGGCCGGTGGGGCTGCGAACGCTTTGGGCCGCGTCGGAACCGGCAAATACTCCGACGCCATCGGCCGGGACCGGGCTTTCATGCTGAATGCCGCGGCCGCAGCGCTCTGTCTGTTCGGGCTACCCTATATGATCGCTGCCAAATCGCTTTTCTGGACATTCACGGCCTGTATTATCGCCTACTGGGTCTATGGCGGCGGTTTGGCCCTGCTGCCCTCCTATACGGCCGACTTCTATGGACCCAAGAACCTGGGCTTCAACTACGGTCTGGTCTTCATCGGATGGGGTTTGGGCGCCTTCATGCCCAAGCTGGCCGGCAAAATAGCTGACGCTACCGGATCATACGACACTGCATTTTATATCGCCGGCGGCCTGCTCGTTCTCGCAATCCTGGTTGCTCTAGTTACCAAGAAACCTCAAAAAGCAGGAGCATAGCCAATCGATCTGGAAGATTATGATCAACCATAAATGAAAAGGCGGAAAGGGGATGAAACCTTTCCGCCTTTTTTAATGACGGTCAGCCGTGATGATTTCGTATTGATTTGTGCTTTTTGTAGTAAAATATTTATTCACGCCACCAAGGCACAAAGACACAAAAAATCCTTCGTGTCTTTGTGCCTTGGCGGCAAATATGTTTGGTTACGGATTGTTCGGGTTGGGAGACGATCAATGGTATTCGATAAACCTGGTCAAAGCATCAATAACCGGTGCAACCGTCTCTTTTAAAAACGGCACACCTGAAAAACGTTCAGCAATGACAAAGGCCAGGATGATGTAAGGTCCGATTCTTGAGTACATTCTCCAGACGCGCTGATTCTGAGCGGGCAGCACCAGGTAGATCAGCCTGGAACCTGCCAGGGGAGGAATGGGGAGTATATGATAGGCGGTCACAGCAACACTCAGGTGGAGTACGACCTCGATGACCCGGTCGGTCCAGAAGAATTCCTTGACGTAAGCCGCACTGAGCGCCAGGGTCAGACTGGCAAAAGGGGCGACCAGCGAAATAATGAGCCACCCCAGCTTCTGTTTCTTGAAGCCGATCTTTTGATCGTCCAACTGTCTCCCCCAGCCGAAACCTCCCAGAAAAAAGACGATTGTCCCTACAATATCCAGGTTTACGAAGGGGTTAAAGTCAAAACCGGCTTCTTCCCCGGCAGGCTTTACATTTGCGAAACTTAAAGCGAAAAATTTCGAGAAACCGGAACCGAAGGTGGTTAAGGCGAGTATGGCCACACTGTAAAAGAGAATTTCTTCGGGATTGAATATTGTTAAAGGCAATGCAATTCCTCCGATTTAAAAATTTAGCGATTATAGAAAAAATGAGTCTTTGGTGTCAAACAAAAAAGGACATCAAAAAATGAACCCGACAAATAACGGCAAACAACGGGCGGTTTTGGTCATCGACGCCGATCAATCCGGCGCTGAAGAACTAAAAAACGCTCTTATCGAGGGCGGTTATCGGGTCTACACCTCCGGTAACCTGGACAAAACTTTGAAGATCGCAAGAGAGCATAGGGTCGATGTGGCGCTCCTATCTCTGGGTCCGACAGATTTTGACCCGCAAAGACTTATTAAATGCCTGCAAAAAGAAACAGATGGTATCAAAATTCCGGTAGTCATCATCATAGAGAGCTTTTCGGAGGAACTGGTGGCCTCGGCATTAAAAGCCGGTGCATCGGACTATCTCACAAGGCCTGTCGATTGCCAGGAACTTGTAAGGAGAATCGGAGTTTGCGCTTGCCTCGATGAATGCCGTATACCTGATAATGAGTATGAAATCGATGGGTTGCAGGTGCTCAAGCCGCCATCCTCAAGGAAAAGGTTTCTTGCCAGATGTTTTCCCGGGTTAGCGGATCGTCTTCAATCCCTATTCAGGTCCGAGGAGCTTCTGGGACACCGTTATGAAAAGATTGCCAGACTTGGAATAGGAAGCTTTGGCGAGGTCTGGAAGGTCACAGACATCATGAATACTCCTCCTGAGCTTTTTGTAGCCAAAATCCCGATCAGCAAAAAGTTGAACCTTAAGATTGAAAAGGAGGCCCGGATTCTGAGTATGCTGGCTGATCATACCGGTGTGCCTAAATTCAAGGAAATAATAGATGTAAAGAAAAAAACAGTGCTCATCCAGGAATTTGTTGACGGCAAAACGCTTACGGAGGTAATTGAACGCGATCTGGAAGCGGAAGAGGTTGAATCCGTCATCATCCAGCTTGTAGACGTTGTTGCTTGCGCCCACGAGTTGGGAATCATACATCGGGACATCAAGCCGGGGAACATAATGGTCAAACCGGACGGCTCCATTAAACTGTTGGATTTCGGTGCCGCCAAGGAACTCAAAGAAAAGGATATATCCAGTACGGTGACGGGCTCCCGGCCTTATATGTCTCCGGAGCAGATTATGGGCAAAAGCCAGCGACGTTCAGATGTTTGGGCGCTAGGAGTCATCATGTACGAGCTCTATACGGGGATGTTACCATTTTATAACGAAGTGGAGAAAGTTCTCATGGACATGATTCTGGAACTTCCAGTCCCCTCGCCAAAAATACACAATGAGGACCTGAATCCCAAAATCGAGGAGATCATACTCACATGCCTTGAAAAAAATACGGAAGAACGTTACCCTGATGCCGGGGCTCTCAAATCGGTCATATTGGCCAATTTCCCAGATTATGGCTGCAATATTTTACCACTTTTTTGATCTGAATCTATTGTGGCTAAATCCTGCCTGCGTATGCGGCAACATCCATCACCATGATTACAATGTCCAGATCTTCACCGTGCCGGCCTTTCATGAGGCCCTCTATCACCCCCCTCGGGCTGAATCCGGCTTTTTTGAAAATTGCCAGAGCTCCATACGCCTTAAGCGGGAATTCAACCATGAGCTTTTCAAGCCCGAATTCCATGGCAAGATCTACAAGCTCATTGATCATCAACGTCCCCAGGCCCTTTCCGTGGAATTCCGGATCTACAACGATTCGGATCGTACCCAGGTGTTTGCGCCAGCCATAAGCCACCCGATGCAGGCTCGCATTGGCCACCACCTTGTCGCCTTTGAAGGCCAACAACGGAAATACGCGCTCGTAATTCAGCTGATCGAACCATTCGTCCAATACTTTTGGGTCGCTGACATCGTTGCGCACATACTGTAGCACCGACGGGGTGAGCCTTCCGAAAAATTCTCCCACCGCTTTTCTGTCGCCCTTGACCATGGGCCTTAAAAGGACTTCAGACCCGTCTTTGAGCTTTCCGCTCTTTTGTAACCTTTTCATTTCTGTCACCTTAACACCTTCTCATGATATTCAGACAACCCGTCTAGAATCCATCCAAAAGCCTTTTTGCCAAAAACTCCGGTAAGTTTGCTTTGGTTATTTTTTTTATCGTTGATGTTACATTATAATTTACCAGTCTAAAACTCACCGTATTGTTTTCAGTATCAAAAATGAAATATGAAGATCTGGGATCACCGTTTCGAGGCTGGCCGACACTTCCGGGATTCAACAGATAAAATTCATCCGCGTTCAGGCGAATCATCCCGTCCAAAGGAATTTCGACGGGTGCCACTTTTCCCCGAACATCCATTCGCCAGACCTTTCGTTTGTGCGTGTGACCGAAGAGGCACACCTGTACCTTGCCCCAAGTACCCTTTTTCATTTTCTTTAAAATGGCTCTGGCCTGGAAGGGGAGGGCGATATAATTGTTGCTGCTGACGGGGGTACCGTGGCATGCTAGGCCGCACTGCAAACGAACATCTCCTTCTAGTTCGCATAAAAATCGGATATTTTCATCGGTGAGATTTTCTCTTGTCCACAGGATCGCATTCCGTGCGTAAATATTGAAATTGTTGGCAAGAATCGGACTGCATGCGGCCTGATCATGGTTGCCTTGAATGGATCGCATTCCGATATCTTTGGCCAGATTTATGCATTCGTTGGGACTTGCGTTATATCCGACCAGGTCGCCAAGATTTAAAATTCGGTCTGAACGATCTTCAATATCACGAATAACCGCCTGAAAGGCCTCGATATTGGAATGAATATCTGAAAGTACGGCAACACGCACGATGGTACCCTAATAAATGTTACGCAACCAATAGTGACAAACTCGTAAAAAGTCTTTTGTGAGCGACATTTGAGCATTTGGGGAATCAGCGTTTCAAGCGGTGAAGCGTTAAAAATTTCAAGAACTCGGCGCAAGCGCCTCAAACAGTTTGAAATTTTTAACGCTTCACCGATTGAAACGCTGATTCCCCAAATGCTCAAATGTCGCTCACAAAAGACTTTTTACGATTTTGTCAAAGACATCTGATTTCATAAAAATGAAAAATTACCGAAACGTTAAAACAAGGAGGTATCCTAATGACCCCTGAAACCCTCAGTACCAGAGAAGATGTTTTGAAAATCGGGCTTGTCACAAGAACATCTTCCGGGAGAAAGGCTTCCGAAGCGGCGTACAAGC
>JAWOIY010000171.1:0-4456 GCA_046484425.1 Desulfobacterales bacterium
CATACCGGATTAATCGATTCCAATTGGTCCATCATAAAGGCTATTTTCATTTTTTTGACCTTTTCATCTTTTATTGTCATGTATCCCTGTTTTTACCTTATTTATGAATATTGGGTATTTTATTGGAAAAAATCAACCACCAAAACACAAAAAACCACGTAAGAGTTTAGCCTTTTGAAAATGAATCGCTCTAGCTTTCTAAAAACGGATTTGTTTAAAAAATCTAAACAGTTACAAAACTACGAGGTTCAAAAAACATATTACAGGCAAAAATCACGCGACTCTATTTTTTGGTGAAGATGGCGGATGCGTCCAATAAGAACCTTGCAGATTTCCAGCGCAATCTGTGGATATTCCCGGACAATTTCTTTGAATTCCTGCTTGTGAAGGACCATAAAGGCGGATGATTTTTCCGTTCGGATACTTGCCGAGCGAACCGAATCTTCAAAAAGGGCCATTTCACCGAAATAATCGCCGGCAGTCATTCGATCCATCTCAACCTCATTGATGTCACCCAGATCCTTAATGACCGACACTTCGCCATTTATCATCAGGTACAAATTTTCTCCGGAAGTGCCTTCTTTAATGATGATTTCACCGACGGGATAATCGACTTCTTCGACAACAGACGCGATGGCGGCAAGTTCGCTGACGGACAAGCCCTGAAATATTTCAATACCTTTCAAAAGCATAATCTTTTCGGAAATGGTTTTTTCATCCGTCATGCCGTCCTCCTAAGTCAGATTTTTATTTCTCAATAATTCTCTGCGCCGTCTGGCGAATGTATTCATTGTCGGA
Organism: Desulfobacterales bacterium; assembly: GCA_046484425.1. Lineage (GTDB taxonomy): Bacteria > Desulfobacterota > Desulfobacteria > Desulfobacterales > UBA11574 > UBA11574. The sequence continues at coordinate 799 of JAWOIY010000171.1, forward strand.
CGTGGTAAATTCCAAAATCTTATTTTTGACAATTTGGACATATTCCGTGTTTTGAAGGAGATCCAGCGTTAATGCCACCGTTACCCAGTCTTTATCCGACAGGAGCCGGGATATGAATTCTTTTTCACCGGAATCGATCCCGATAAGCGTAAAACGCTTTTTCCCGGTGGACAGGGCTTCGTGAAGAGAAGAACTTTCCATCAGGGGAATCATTTCTTTAAACAAGCGTTTGTCCATCCTGTTTTCCAGGGCTTCCATGGCATTTGCACGTTTTCGGGAATCCGAAGAAAAAATCCCCCTGTAAACTATTTTCATTTGTCCGGAGGTGTCCTGAAGCGCCATAACACGAAGCACATTTTCGATTCGAAGCATTTTCTTTTGGTTCAGATGATCCATGAGAAGGTTGCGCGAACCATTTTCCGGAAAGGCTTCGAGACTTACGGCATCTGACAGGTATTGATAGCTGTCCTTGATTTGATTTCGAGCGAAACGGAAAAGATCCAGGTCTTTTATGTTTAAAGATTCCAGCATATTGAATATGCCCTTTCTGATCTTTCCATTGGGCATGCCCAGCGACTCAACCAACAGCTGAATATTATGATAAGGGGATGTTTCAATCTTTTTTTGGGCCAGTCGAGAAATATTTTCCGATGAATCGCCTATCTCTGAAATGACGTTTTTTAAAATTTCATCATTTTCGATTTCGATGACCGACAGTGCCGCTTCACGAATTTCATCCGATGGATCTGAAAGAAAGGGAAGCGCCAGATCGCTCAATTCTTTCGTTCCAAGTGAGTGCAGCCCACGAAAAATAAAGGACAAAACCGGTCTGTTTTCTTCAAAGGGCAGAATTTTTTTAAGATGATCGGCAAACGATATATCTCCGGAATCGCCCGCGGCAATGATGCCGGCCGTTCTTTCTTCCAGCGTTTCCGAGTGGAGCCATGTCATAATGGTCGAACTGTATTTCCCCGGGTCCCTGCGGTAAAGTCCGATCAGCGCGTTGGCCTTTATTTCCGGATGATGGCTGTGCAAAAGAGATGCATAGTCAAATATCCCACAAGATTCCGGATCGAGCCGGTTTGCAGCTTTTAAAGCAGCGACGACAATGTCCGGGTTTTTTTCAGATTTTGCCAGGTCCCAAAGCAGGGAGGCCGCTTCTTTCCCGGCCTCGGGAGACAGCAGTTCCAAAAGACCCGCGCGGGCGCTGTCCTGTTGATGTTTTATGGCGGTTAAAAGATGCCGGTCGAAATCTTTTGTTCCCAGTGATTTGATCAGTCTGGCATACCACAACGAGCGGTCCCCCTTGGAATCCAGAAATACCTGAATCAGCCGGGACGCTACCACCTTCCCGGTGAAAAGTCGATCCATGTCCGTCTTTTCCAGGGATTTGAAATCAAAAAAGTCTTTTGATACCAGATCGAGAAGAATTTTTGAATATTCCTTTCTTAGAGCAAAGACGGATACCAGCCATGCAGTTGCAAGCGGGACGGCAATGAGGGACAGGTATCTGGGATGAAATAAATGTTCGGAAATTAAAATCATCCCGGATCCCAGAAGCAGGCCGACCCTCACCACCGTGCCTCGGAGAAATGGCCTTAAAACAGCACGAAAGGATTCCGGTGTCATGCCAATGAGGATGTTTCTTGCGGGATTGTTAATGGTCGTCCTCAAAATCATGGTGGACATTCGGGCATAGACGGCAGAAAAGACATCGAATCTGAATAAAAATGAAAGAAACGCCAAAACATAATTGGCAGGGTGAAACATCAATGCCACCGGTAACCCCCAACGACCGTATAACCGGCCGACAAACAAAAGCAGTATGAGGCTGACGATATTTAGCCACCCTCTGAAATAGCTGAAGAATTTTATCAAACCCGATTCGGTGGCAAACTGTGCATCGACTGCAAAATTGAATTGGTAATTCATTATGGGAATGATGATGTTGGGCAGAAAAGTCAATAAAATTAAAAACTTAACCAGAGAAGATTCCTTCATTAAAGGAAGGATGTTTTTAAATTCCGTAATGAGGTTGCTGCGCGATTCGCCTTTTTTCCTTTTTTTACCACCCAGTAGAAGTGTGGGATAGCCTTTTCCCATTCCTTCGACAACCACGGCGCCAACCAGCGTGGTTCCCAGATAAAACAGCAGGAGGTTATCGAGTGTGATGGCCCTGGCCAGAAACGGCGTACCGAAACTTCCGATTATCGTGCCGACAACACCGCCGGCCGTAATGAGCGGAAACAATCGTTTGGACTGTCTGGTATTGAAAAGATCGTTGGCCATGTTCCAGAACAGAAGTCCAAGCAACGCTTCATACTGGGCTTTCAGCATAAACAGCGCCGGATAGATGATATCGATGTTAAATGGGATCAGGAAGCGAATCCCTGCCACTGAAACGCCACAAAACACAAAAAGCAGGGATAATATTCGTGCCCCCGGGAATCTGACCATGAGTCCCGTCATCGCCCCCATAATCAAAAACAGGGCAACCGCATTGATCATATACACAATGGGAAGGTATTCGACACCGTAGCGCTTTAGAAAGGCGGTTTCAGCATAATTGTTAAGGATGACGCTGGCGCTGGTCAACAGGAAATAAAGAGAAAAGGTCCACAGAAACAAACGGATTTCGTCTTCATAAACATCCAGCCATTTGCCGATATGTTTCAGCATCGATATCCTCGAGGTGCTGTTATTTCGGATTACGGAATCTCCCTAACCAGCCTGAAGCCCGTGGTCTGATACCGGGTCGCCGGATGGCCGGAAGACCGGTTGGACGACCGGCATGAGTGTCCGTATCCGAACCAGCTGCCGCCACGGCGTATCCGCATGGTTCCGGATTCCGGTCCCATGGGATCCGTGACGGGGCTGGCCCCGTAATTTCCGTACCAGTCCATGCACCACTCCCAGACATTGCCGTGCATGTCGTACAATCCCCATGGATTTGGTCTATAACTTTTTACCTGCGCCGGCTGATCGGTCTGTAAACCGATGGATTGAATGTAAAGCTGGCACTCGTCATTTTTTAAACTGTTGTTTCCATACATGGCTTTTTCACAGTCAATGGTGTTGCCCCAGCTATAGACTGTGGATGTTCCGGCTTTTGCGGCATATTCCCATTCCGCTTCAGTGGGAAGACGATACCTTCCTTGTCCGAGCTTGTTCAACCGTTTGATGAATTCCATACAATCGAACCAGGAGACTCGGGTCACGGGCATGTTGTCTGCCCCTTTTCGGTATCCCATCATACGAGGTTTCATCAGTGAATGCCACTGTTTCAAGGTGACCTCGGTGGCTTGCATGTAAAACGGCCTGCTGATGGTAACCGGGTGGAGGACTTCAGAGTCGAACCGAAAGGGCTCGTTCGGCGGGCTGCCCATGGTGAAAGTTCCCGATGGTATCAGGACGAATTCCATCCCCAAAGCATTGGTGAAAGTATTTTCGACGCTAAGGACAGGAGCAGAAACAGAGGTGATGATTGTGACAGTGACAAGAAATAAAAAGATCAATGAAACATTTTTTGATATCTTCGTTTTTTTTCGCATCGAGACCTCTGGAGAATGTTCAGGAACAGGGTTTTCGGATCTTTAATACATTTTTATGGATTTATGTATATAAGTCAAACAGTTTCATAAGGGCAGGTATTAAATTC
>JAWOIY010000182.1:0-2630 GCA_046484425.1 Desulfobacterales bacterium
GAGGAATCCTTGGCTGCCTGAGCGGTCACCGATGGTTTCCCACCATTCATCAGTATGGCAATTCCCCCAAAAACCTCACCTTCCTGAAGAAGTTTACGATGAAGTTTACGACCTTTTTTTTTATAAAAAAGCTCCACTGGACCCTGGTCGATAATATACAGATTTTCAACGTCGCTTTTACCCTGGAAGAACAAAATAGTGTTGCGGGCATAATTATTACGGGTCAGAAATTTGGCAATGTATGCCTGGTCATCAGCAGCTAACGCGGCAAAAAGAGGAACTTTATTCAGAAATGTCAATTTTTCGTCATTCATGGATTTGCTTGTGTAAAATTTGTTAACTGTAAAGTCGTTTTAAAAAAAGGCTTTTGATTTGAGGCAGCCTTTTTAGGCAAAGATAATTAGTGGCTGAACGAAAAGTCCTTTATTCCCTCTCCCATCGGGGGAGGGCTAGGTGGGGGCTAATAATATCAGGTGGTTATCTTTCCCTCCCCCAGCCCCTCCCACTGGGAGGGGCGTTTTCGTTCAGGCACTGCTATGAAACGGGCTTTGTCAAGCTTTTTGTTTTGGGTTTTCAGTTTTCCATTTTTGGTAATCTCGTTTTTCGATTTCTTCTTCGATATATTGTTAATTCTAATGCTCTCTTGGGGTTTCTTCGACGGTGAATCAAACTGCTATGCGTGGGTTGGTTACCATCAGTATTCAGGATCCGTCCGGAGTCTACTCGATCTAATTACGTGAGTAAAGCCGAAGCTTTTCAACATAGTGCCTTCGAGTTTCTCCTTTCGTACCCCAAGAGTGCATTTGAATTTCCTTAACCATAAATAACATCCGAAAAACAGTACAATTATCTATATCTTCTTAAACGGCTGCTGGTTGGTTTTGTGTCATCATTGCCCAGATAAATCCGACAAATTCCCTGGCAACTGCAGTTTTTGCTTTGTTTCGGCTTTTTCCTTTCATGACCAATGCCCAGAATCGCTTATGTAATCGATGCATGCATTTTATGGCTATGCTTGCACTGGCCGGATCAATGTGCTCCAGGTTGTGTTTCATTTTATAGCTGATTATCGGTTTTTTCATCGCATGCTGGACAGACTCGATCAATTGTGTGCGGCATCGGTGATTACCTGTCTTGGTAATAGAGCCGCCTTTTTGCCTGCCTCCGGACGAATCCTCCGATGGGATCAGGCCCAGATAGGCCATCAATGAGCGAGGATTGGGAAATCTCCTGAAATCAGTAACCTCTGTTATCAATATCATCGCGCTGAGTATGTCAAGACCCTTGAACGCTTTGAGCTTTTTTAAACTTGGCGCATATACTTCAGACTCGGCGATTTCCCTTATTAAGTTATCAAAGTGGCTGATTCTGGCGCTTAAATATTCCAGATGGCCGAGATGTTCGTCCAGTACCTTTTGAGAAAAATCGTCTCTGAGTTGTAATGCACCTAACCATTGCCGGTGTTTTACGGTCCATCTGCTGTCAGACCAGCGAAACCCATGTGAGAGAACAAAGGAATTTATTTGGAGCTTTACACTTTTTTCATTTTCTTTCAGGCTTAGCCGGCATCGCACAATGCTTCTGATCGATTCCTGCTCTTCTGATGGTGGGTGCACAGTTGTCAGCTGGCCGTTGGCATATAGCTGAGTTAAATGGCGCGCGTCCCGATAATCATTTTTCCTTTTATCTCCTGGTTTTTTCGGTATTAATGAAGGAGCTATGACATCACAGTGAAATCCCCACTTTTTCATTTTCCTTTGAAAACTATATCCATTGCATGAGGCTTCATAACATGCTTTGATCTCAAATTCTTTGGATAGTTTTTTTAAATATTTGAGGATATTTTTGTCGTTATTTTTCATTGTAAGGGAAGATAAAAAATCCTTTTCTCCATCCACCATAACCGCAAGTGACAAAGTTTCACTATGGTAATCAATGCCAACATATGCTATTTTCTTTTCCATGGGCTGGGCTCCTTTTTTAATTATGTTTTTTGTCAACAATTCATTCATACCACATTATCGTGGCTGATGTACCGGCGTCCAGCCCGTTTCATATTATCTATTTAAGTCCACTTTTGATTTCAAAATTCCTCGTTCCCATGCTTTTACCCTTGTTCCCATGCCGTCGTGCCATTAACAATGGTAGTTTGTAGTGATTATAATCAATACAATTTGTAGTGACAAATGGTCTTGTCCGTACAGGCTTTCAATAGGTTCTGTTGCCCATAATGTAACGGGCACCCTTTCCTGTACCTTCCATTTGCAGATACCCCTCTGTGACAAGTCGGCGAAGCCGGACCTTGATCGTATTCCGGTTGGCTTTGAGTATGGAATGAATGTCTGATATGGCAACCCGATCATGTTGTTTTACAATTTTAAGTATTGAAAAATAATCCCCAGGCTTTTACCGTTTTGGTCGAATGCCTCAACGTGATTGGGCAGTTTTTTGTATTCTCCCCGGTGCCGAACATCCTTTGAGCTGAATTTCAAAAGAATCCCATGTAGCTGTTTAATAGTGTTTTCCGTGATTGAAATATTTTCATATGCATCAAAGATTAAATTCATTACCTCAGCATACCCGGCCACCTCTTCTTCATCCCGGCTGCGAAAAGAATAGGTATCCAAACC
>JAWOIY010000234.1:0-7519 GCA_046484425.1 Desulfobacterales bacterium
CGGCAGTTCAATGCCGAGGCGCCCAATAAATTATGGGCAACCGATATAACCTACCTGTGGACAATGGAAGGTTGGTTATATCTGGCTGTGGTTCTGGACCTTTTCTCCCGTCAGGTCGTCGGGTGGGCCATGGACAAGCATATGAAGGTCCAACTCACTCTGGATGCTCTGGCGATGGCCTACTGGCGGCGAAAACCGAACCCGGGTTTGACCCATCATTCTGACAGGGGGGTTCAGTATGCATGTGATCGATATCAACAGCAATTGGAGCAATACAAGATGATCCCAAGCATGAGCCGCAAAGGCGATTGTTGGGATAATGCTCCGACCGAACGCTTTTTCCGTAGCTTAAAATATGAACATTTATTATCATGCAAGCTTGCCACCAGGGAAGATGCAAAAAATGAGACCCTGGAATACATTACTTTTTACAATGCGTACCGACTGCACTCTACCTTGGGCTATAAAAGCCCGATGGAATTTGAACGAGAAGAACTTTTGAAAGCTGCTTGAAAAAAAGTGTCCGTTTTTACTTGACCATTACACGCAGCCATGGTGAGAAAAAGCATCCAAAAGGATAAAATTTTGCTGAATAAAGTCCAGCATCTAAATATTTTAATCAAGCTCTGACCCATTTCCAGTCCTTATAGAAAACTGGCAGAGATTTCATTTTTTGAAGCTATCCACCAGATCAACCATGAAATAGCATAGGACAATATTACAAAGACAACTATCTGATGTTCATCGACTATTCGTCTACTCATCGATTCATCTAACAAAGGTTATAGTTACTTCATATGCCCCTCTCCGGCTCTGGAGTAGGGAGGCCGCTGCGTTCTCTGGTCGACTGGATTGCGGGGGTGAGGGCAGTCATGGAACACCGTCGGGTGGCAAGGGGAATTATCCCACAAATGGGGTTTAGGCGCGCAGTAATCTGGCGCAGGAAGCGCGCTCCTATGCTGGGATAGCCAAACCGGGAGCTGCCAGCTTTTTCGCGAAAGCTGCCGCACCGGCTGCGACCTGTAGTTGGGCTTCACTGAAAACGAATTGTTGTTCGCTTGTCTTGCGATACTATCTAATCGTCGAGCACGAAAGTTACCGCCATGTTCACTTGATATTCTGATATATGTCCGTCCTCGACTCGCACTTGCTGCTCTTTGATCCAAACGCTCCTTACATTCCTGAGAGTTTTGTTTGCCCGTTCAATCCCCTGCTTGATCGCATCATCAAAACTCTTGCTCGAAGTCGCACTTATTTCCGAAACTTTGGCTATGGACATGTCTTGCCTCCCTTGAAAATGAGTGGTCAGGCAACTAAAGCAGGCGTGAGTTGAACCTGGAACCCAAGTTGCTCAAGTCGTTTGACTGCCCGACGTTTGACGTTCTCTCTGTCGTGTTCATCAAAATAGTTACTGCCCAAGTCTTGATAGGTCTGCTGGCGAGTGATCAAGTAGTAGCCAGTCACCAACAAGCTATGACCGACAGCGACAATGGCGCGCTGCTTACCTCGTCGGGCCACCATTGCTTCGATGTCGGCCAGGTCCCTTTCCACCTGTTGGGAATGTTCCGCTCCGAACACCAGTTCACCCAGGGTTACCGTTGAAATGCCCATCCGGCCGTCGTGCTGCTGGAAACGTTTTTTCACCTGCTGAGGACGGTTTTTCATGGTATAGATGACGATATTGGTAAAACCAGATACACGGATACATATCCATTTCTACTGGTATATTCCGTATGGTCAGCTCTTCCACTACCGGCAGACAACCACCGTTGTCACATGTGCCAGCAGATACTTTAGCATCACATGGTCTCCCGGAACCGATCTTCCGGCTGATGTCGTTTTGCCATAAAATCACTGGAAACGCCCGGTGAATCAAACCAATCATCCCAGGACTGCCCCGCCGGTACGATAATACGCTTATTGCCTATTTTTGTGATTTCAACATCTTTCACCGATTCCGGCAAGGCGACCTCTTTGGGCAGTCTAACCGCCTGACTGCGATTACTTTTAAAAATTCTGGTTTTCACACTCGCCATACCACAATCCCTCAACATAAGGATTTATTGTTTCTAATGATATTATAAATACAAAAGGGATATGTCAATGGGATATGTAATTGACAAGAATTCCATTTTTACAACTTACTGTGCCCTGTTAAATACAACGATAAATTTATGGGGAAATAGTGCCCCCTTTAGAATTGGCTTATGTCTGGAGTCAAGCCTTGATTAGGATATTAAGTCGACATTCAAGTAATTAAATATTACCTGAACAGACATGGCTGGGCCATGACGAATTGAATTTGAAGGTGCTGTATCATATCCTTTCACGAGGCAATCAAAGACAGGATGTTTTTTTGGATCATGCTGATCGTCAGCTTTTTCTGGACACTCTTGGCGAGATGGCGTCCCGATACGACATCGACATTTATGCCTATGTATTGATGGGCAATCATTATCACCTTTTGTTAAAAACCCATGACGCCAATCTATCAAAAGCCATTCCAGGGCGAATTAAATGAACCGGGACCTGATGCTTTATCTTTTATGGAATTCCGGGATATTTACAAACCAGCAAATCGGCGAGTTATTAGGGCTGTCTTACTCATCTGTGAGCAGGCGCGCAGCCATGGTGAGAAAAAGCATCCAAAAGGATAAAATTTTAATGAATAAAGTCCAGCAGCTAAATACTTTAATCAGGCCCTGACCCCATTTCTATCTTTTTGTTCCCAAAGAAAATGTTAACCCAGGTGCGTTTAAAATAAATCAACGATTTTACATAATCTCACGCCCAATTGAGGTCGAAACATCCGGTGACAAAAAGAACATTCCTTCACCTTGGTCGCTTCAAAAATATGTAAAACACGTTAGATTGTGAAGTGAATTCCATAACAATGATGTCTATATTTTTTTACACCACGGCTAAATATTTTTATAACCAATTGTTTTAATGACATATGTATTTGAATAATTCGCTTGGCACAATTTTTGTATTTAAAATTGGATTTGTTCAATCTTATCGCAAAAAGACCCATCAAGAAACTTCGAAGTTTAGGAGGAGCTTATCATGCCGTTACCTTTAGGGCATACGGCCATTGGATTGGCGGCTTACGAATTGAGTACGAATCATAACTCTGAACGGTTCAGTTTAAAAACTATTCTTATTCTGACTGTTCTTGCCAATTTGCCTGATTTTGACGTTGTTGTCGGCCTTCTTATCAAATGCAACGGCAATGTGTTTCATCGAGGCCCTTCTCACAGCATAATTTTTGCTTTGATTGCGGGATTCCTTGCATCAAGGGCATGGAAGGTTTCATCTCAAGTTCCAAGAATAAATTTTAGAGTTTGTTTTTTGATCATCCTTTCACATGTGATGGCGGATTTTTTCTTCACCCTTTCACCAGTTTCCTTTTTTTGGCCCTTTGAGGTCAGCTGGAGCACAGGATACAGTACTTGGGGCGACGTGTTAAACTCGGTTTTTTTTCGAGGATTTCAGGACGCCGGTATCATCATTGGCAGTATAATTTTGATAATATGTGTCAGACTGATAAAAGCGTATCGACAAAGATTATCTGTGGTTAAGATTTGGTTTTCCTGATGTCCATCCATAAATGGTCTTTTGTACTCAATCTCTGCGTTATATTCAAAAAAAAGGCAGGGCAAATGGGCCTAATCATTTTACCATTTTTACCATTCTGTTGACTTCTTAGTGTATTATTTTATAATCTTTTTTATAGCATGTATAATTAATATTGATCCCACACAGCTTATTACTCAATCGTTTAAATTAGTTTATGAAATACCCTCAATATCAATCTGAAGTGCAAGGCTGGAGACACAGATTGCACGAAATCATTTTTGAAGCCGATACAACAGCCGGCAAAACATTTGATATCCTTTTACTCATCACAATTCTAATGAGTATAGTCGTAGTTATGCTTGACAGTGTTGAATCTATCCGGATGCAACATGGTCAGGTATTGATAATTTTGGAATGGTGGTTCACAATCTTATTTACTATTGAATACCTATTGCGTTTAACATGTGTCGGAAAACCATGGCTTTACATGAAAAGCTTCTATGGAATCATAGATTTACTTGCCATTATCGCCAGCACTCACAACAACAATTTATATTCAGATATCATATTTTTCAGGAGTCGGGTCAGAAAAATTCTATTTTTGCCCCTTGTTAAAATCATCCCCGTCCACCGACATTTTACCTAATAATTGTTTATCTGATCCTCTATCCTTCCAATCACTAATTTGGCAACAAGTTGAATCTTCTCGTCATTCACATTCTAGACTCTATGCGCCAGATCGTTTTCGCATCAAACATACCCAGCACTTTGGCGGATTTGGACGATTAGAACCAAAATAACTTGAGGTGAGAGATAGGATTTCAAAATAAGGTTCCACGGCGGCAACTATATCACCGGCTGATCGTTGAGGCGGACCAGGGCCTTGACGCCGGTCATCAGCACTGCCGATGATACTCAGCCACAAGCCATCTTTTTCTAAATTGGAAGCAACATTTTCTGCAAATTTTTTCCGTTCTTTATCTGAACCAAAAGAATGGAAACAACCTCTGTCAAATACAAAACCAAAAGGTGCACTTTCAATTCGGGTTCTAATAAAGTCAGCCACAAGAAATGTACATTCGACATTATTTTTTAAAGCGTTTTCTCTCGCATTTTCTATCGCAATCTCAGAAATATCAGTCCCAGTTACTTGAAAGTGTTTTTGGGCAAGCCATATGGAATTGTTACCGGTCCCACAACCGATTTCCAACGCCTTGCAGGTCTTTATCGGTCTTTTCGTCACCGTGTCAATCAGATTGAAATCCGGTTTGCCAATATCCCAGGGGGTATCACCTGATTTGTATCTTTCTTTGAAACGGTTTCCGTCTGACATTTCATTTCCTAAAAAACTATACCAAAAGATTATAAAATTAATCTGTTTTATTACTACGCAAATATTCAGTTTTTATCGATCCAAGATACTGCCAATGAGTTTTACGAACACGAGGCATACGCACATCAACGTAACAATCCTCGCACAATATTTTTGACATTTCTTTTTAAAACAGAAACCAATAAAATCAAGCTCATTCAATGTCTGCTCCCCTTTGTTCGAGCAGTTCTCTCAATATAGACCGATGACAGCGCGATTCATACTCGCAATAGCAACCAATCGCGAAATTCGTCTGATGTGAGAGTGCGGCGAATACGTCCAAAATTCTCCTTGCCTCAGGCAATTTCATTTCGGCTATGAACTTACGTTTAAACACTTTCCATGATTTTTCGTCATTCAGCGGTGATGCCTCCTTCAACAGGGCTTCACTTGGCGAAAGGTTTGGAAACCACACGTCGTAGATATTTTTCGATGCATATTCATCCTTTTTTAGGCCACGTGGAGGGCGCCGTACCGTTCCGATTCGCAATCCCTCGCCACTTTCTCTCGGGCTACCTAACCTTACAATCCGAATCGTCATTTTGTCTCCACAATCATTGCTGCTGACCATCAGGGCCTGCCGCTGGAGTGAACTGTTAACTGGCCGGTGTCTGGAACGCGACCAACCGTTCTTCGCTCCAATAGTAAGTCATCCATACCGCCTCGCCTGTAGATAGGATGCGTGCTTCCAGTTTCATGTCCGTAGGACCCGCTACGAAGTCAACGCCGCTGAGGCTCAGCTCCTCGACTACTTCCGGAGAGTTTCTGAATTCAAATGGCAACCCGCGTACAGGCTTTTTCTCGGTGGATTGCGTGACACGATTTACCATTACGACAGGTGCTTGCTCCTGATCTGGTGAGGCTTCAGAAGGTCCCAAGCTCGACAGAAGCCTCGCCTTGCGGTTGGGCAAGTGAAAAAGAAACTCCCATGTGAATGACCGACCGTCCCTTTGAATGTCGGTTCCGCTCGTGATAAGAATGAGTTGAGCGTTTGCATCTAAGGACTGGGCTTCGGGCATAGCAAAAGCCCATGCCTCATGTACGGTCAATGGACCAGGCTGGGAGCGTACCTCGCTCTTTGTTCTTGAGGCAGGAAGAGACCTGTTGAATAGACGGTCCAGAATGCTCATGCGCGAATTCTCCTTGACCAGCTGACGCTGCCAATCAGCTGAGCGGATTTTTGCGTCGGCTGCATTAGCTTTGTTGGATAATCAAACTGATTTAAAATAACAAAATGTGACATTCGCCGATCTATCGTGCCATAATCGTCATCTGCCGGAAGGATCTTTCAATTCCCAGCGACTTTATTATTTGAGATTACAACAAGTGACAGTATCTCATTACATGATTTACTCAGCTTGTCGACAATGAGACCCTCTATAGGTTGACCAAATGCTTTATCATTTAACAGCCGTATGTCATCAACATCTTTTGGTTTCTCTAAACGTATTTCAATCACTGACTCATTCATTGTTGGGAGTGTTAAACATCACTTAAAAGCTTATTAAATTGAACACCGATCCCTTTGGAATCGACCCTTATAATTTTACCCAAAACCTTGATAGGATTACCGGAATCCGGATGGGAAAAAGTCATGGTTAATTTTTGACCAAGCTCTGTTACCAGGTTTGTTTCGATATATAGACCACCGGCACTACCTCCTTGATCGATATGCGGAGACACTCTATAAACATCCTCCAGATTGAAAATATCAATATGGTTTCAATCTACATCTTCCATGAGTTTTCCACAGCAAATGGGAATTCTGCCACCTTTTTAAACATTACATAATTACATGTATAGCAAATGCATTGACAGCTTCTTGTCGTCTCAATTGATTTGTTGTCTGAACCCTGTAAAACGCTATTTCATATGAATTACCCTAAATTCGACCTAAACTGAACGTTCCTATCAATTTTCATACATGATTAAGGTGTTAACTCCTGCCGGACTGGTCTTGGGGCTTAATAATGACATCGATCCGCCGGTTGACGGCACGGCCTTCTTCTGTTTCATTGGATGCCAAAGGTTTTGAAGAGCCATAGCCCACCACCAACAATGTCTCTTACACCGGCAAGGAGATCCCTAACAGATTTGCACCCATTATTGCCTCGCCGGTGACCACGTCGAAGTACTTTGATATTCTTTTCCCTTCGATATTGGGGGTGGTTGTAATAATCATTTTTTCCTCTCTAAGCGGTATTTAATCGCCTTAAATCATGTTAACTTATTTGTTAGATATCATACCTAACCATTTTCAAGTCAAGGCAGTCCAAGAAAGAAAAATGATCTTTCGGATTAAGATGGGGCTCGGCAATCCTAATGCTTTACCCCATCTTCAGGTCCGTATGGTTGTGGATGGCTGGAGTTTTATTTGACCGGCGTCAATTCAACCCTTCGGTTTTTGGCGCGGCCTTCGTTTGTATCATTGCCGGCAGCCGGTTTTGTAAAACCGAAACCTTTTGTGGGAAGTTGTTTAGGATCAACCCCCCGGGAAACAAAATAATCCTTTACCGCTTTGGCCCGTTTTTCAGAAAGGGGCATGTTATATGCTGCGGATCCGATATT
>JAWOIY010000059.1:0-59237 GCA_046484425.1 Desulfobacterales bacterium
ACAAGACAGTGCATTCATTCAACAATTTCTTGGTGGACTTACAATGACTGCAAGTGCTCAAGGAAAAGACTTTAATCGGCTTCTCAGACATGTGAATTTCCTTTTTTACGGATTTATTTTTGATTGTTTTGCATAACGATCATCGGGCCATGTTTTGTACCATTTTCAGCTTCAACCAAATTGAGGGGTCGTGGTGTTTTTCCAAACAACCGCTACATGGATAATCTTTTTTAAACCGCATGAACTCGCGGCAATGGATCGTAAAGAAAAAGCAGGACACTATCTTTGAAATATCAATAGGTTGTCTGCACTATTTTAAAATTCTTTTAAAGATACGATTTCGGTTTGCGCCTGTTTTTTCTAACGACCCCTAAGCCACTCAGACAGCATCTGATTTAAAAAAAGATCATCCATTCCACTATATTCAAGAATTTAGGAGAAAAACTCCCCGACCCCTGAACCAAATTACACTATGCACATGGGCTATTGACAAGTGACAAATCTCGTTCATTTAAAATGCAACGCATCATTTTGTTCATTTTATTAATTTCTATCTCATATTAAGTGAAATTTTACAACAGTCGCTTCACGCTTTTTCGCTAGCTAAGCGGAGCCGTTTTTTCACCTTCTTTAACATGTTCCACAGCCGGCAAGAACGAGATCCGTTAATTCTCCGGCTTTAATACATAATAAGATGTAGTTTTAACTTGACAAGGAACAATGTGGCATTCTAATATTATTAGGAATCATTATTAATAAATTTCTTTCTTGAACTTTCACAAAAACTACACTTTCCGTGGAGGAGGGCAAATGGAAAAAAAGGACGTATTATCAAAGAAAAAAGAGATCGATCCAAAGGATGTCACCATCTGTGAGGCCACTGCACAAATGCTGCTAAAAGCCAAAAGAGACGGCGTAGAAACAGCGTTTGACAGGGCCGCCAACATGAAAGCCTGCCCCATTGGTGCGGATTCGGCATGCTGCAAACACTGCGGTATGGGCCCCTGCCGGCTGAATGCCAAGGATCCTTACGGTAAAGTCGGGGTCTGCGGTGCAACCATTGATACGATTATGTCCCGCAACTTTGCACGCATGGTCGCTGCGGGCGGCGCCGCACATACGGATCACGGTATGAGCATGCTCGATCTTTTCCGTGAAGTGGTAAATGGCAATATCACTGATTACAAAATTAAAGATACACAAAAACTCGAAGAAGTTGCGGCGTCCATCGGCATTGAAGTCCAAGGACGGGAAACGCAGGATATCGCCATGGATCTGTATAAAGAACTGGAGCGCACCTATACGCAGGTTGAAGGGGAAATCCCCTTTGCCAAACGGGTTCCGGAAAAGACACTGGAAACCTGGCGAAAGCTTGGTATTGTCCCCAGAGGCGCCATGCGCGAAATCATGGAACTGATGCATCGAAGCCATATGGGCGTGGATCAGCATTATGAAAACATTACCAAACAGTGCAGTCGAACCGCTCTTGCCGACGGCTGGGGAGGCTCGATGGTGGCCACGGAAATATCCGACATTCTTTTCGGAACTCCGTCTCCGGTCAGCATCGAAGTGAATATGGGCGTCCTCAAGGAAGATCAGGTCAATATCATCGTACACGGTCATGAACCGAACCTGTTTGAATCGATGCTGATGTCGGTCAATGAACCGACACTTATTGAAGCCGCCAAGAAAGCCGGGGCGGCCGGCATCAATCTGGTGGGAATGTGCTGTTCAGGCGCTGAAATGCTGGTGCGTCACGGTATTCCCCATGCAGGGAATTTTATGTCCACGGAAACCATACTGGTCACCGGTGCGGTCGATGCCATGACCGTTGACGTACAATGTATCAAACAAGGGCTGGCCAAGGTTGCCGAATGTTATGGTACCCCGCTGATCACCACCAACCCGCGGTGCCATATCGAAGGCGCTCAGCACATCGAATTCAATGAACACAAACCAAGTGCCTGCACCGATGAGATCGTCATAAAGGCCATTTCCCGGTTCAATAACAGAACCGCGAAGATAGAAATCCCAAGAAATAAAAATGTGGGTGTCCACGGATTCTCCCACGAGTATATCAATTATATGCTCGGCGGGACCTTTCGAGGGTGCTACACACCGCTCAATGACAATATTATCAACGGCCGTATCCGAGGGGTTGCCGGCGTCGTCGGATGTACCAACCCAAGGGTAAAACAGGACTGGGTTCATGTAGAACTGGTTAAGGAGTTAATTAAAAATGATGTCCTCGTTCTCCAGACCGGTTGTTCCCAGATTGCCCTTGCCAAGGCCGGATTGACCACCCCGGAAGCGGCTATTCTCGCCGGACCGGGGTTGCACGAAGTCTGTGAAACGGTTGGGATGCCGCCGGTGTTAGGAGTCGGTTCCTGTGTGGACAACAGTCGTCTTCTTATAGCAGCCTCTGCCATGGTCAAAGAAGGTGGTTTGGGACACAGCATCGCTGAATTGCCGCTTGCCGGAGCCGCACCCGAATGGATGAGTGAAAAGGCCATTTGTATCGGCCAGTATTTTGTGGCTTCAGGCGTGTTTACCGTTTTCGGCGTAACCTTCCCCATCATTAAAGAGACAAAGTTCTACAAGCTGCTGTTTGAAGGACTGGAACAACAAGGTCTCGGGAAATGGGGCTTTACACCCGATCCGTATGAAATGGCAAAAATGATGATTGCGCATATCGATAAAAAAAGAAAAGAACTCGGCATCGATAAAGCCAGAGAAAGGGTTTTGATGGATATGGCGGATCGCCGAGAAATGGAGGCCAAATATCAGAAGGCCTAACCTTATGAAATATCGTAACACGATCAACTAAAAAAGGCTCCTTACGGAGCCTTTTTTAGTGTTCCAGATTTGAAGGATGGTCTCTCAAAAACCGGTACAGCGTAGCCCGGCCCACACCCAGGATTCTTGCAGCCCTTGCTTTATTGCCGCCGGTTTTTTCAAGTGCTGTTTTCACGATTTCCGGGCTCAGCTTTCTGAAAATTCCGCGAGAAGAACAAAGAATAGTCTGTTCTTTGAGCTCTATGGGAAGATCTTCGGGTAAAATCGTATCACCGTCACAATTCACAATGGCGTAATGTATGGCATTTTGCAACTCCCGAACATTACCCGGCCAGTGATAGTCCATCATTACGGAAATAGCTTCCCTGGTAATTTTCGGCAGCGTATCGTTGTGCATCTTTTTTGCTTCGTTAAAAAAATGGTCTACAAGGAGCGGGATGTCATTTCTCCGGTCACGAAGTGGTGGAAGATGTATCGGAATCACATTGAGCCTGTAAAATAAGTCCTTGCGAAAATTGTTTTGCTGAACCTCTTTTTTGAGATCTTTGTTGGTGGCACTGATAATCCTGACATTCATACGAATTGTTTTTTCTCCGCCAACCTTCTCAAACATGCCATCCTGCAAAAATCGCAAAAGTTTTACCTGCATTTGCCTCGAAAGCTCAGCGATTTCATCAAGGAAAATGGTACCCTTGTCCGCCAGCTCAAAACGCCCCTTTTTATCCCTCAAGGCACCTGAAAAAGCGCCTTTGACATGGCCGAACAGTTCGCTTTCAATCAAACTTTCCGGCAAGGCTCCACAATTTATCGGAACAAACGGGGCACCGCTTCTGTGGCTTTCATTATGAATTGCACTGGCAACCAGTTCCTTGCCGGTCCCGGTTTCTCCGGATATATGCACCGGATAATCATACCCGGCAACATCTTGAATTTGGCGGAAAACTTTCATCATTTTGCTGTCTTTACCGACAATGCCCGAAAAACTGGTCAGTTCATGGGCTTTCATGGAAAGATTTAAAATTTCGGTGACATCTGACAGCGATGCCAGCACGCCGAAATTTCGGCCTTTGTTATCCTTCATCATGGTGACGGACATTTCGACTCGTCTTGATTCGCCGTTTTTTGTCGGGATATTGATCAAATATTCGATTTTATCTTTAAATGCAGGCTTGCTATCACAGAATGAACAATGTCCTCCACAAAAAGGTCCCCCAAAAACCTCATGACAATCTTTGCCCAAGACTTCTTCTCTGTTGTAACCGGTGATTTTTTCGGCTTCCGTGTTGAAATAAAAGATGTGACGGTTCAAATCATGGGCGATGATACCAATTTTGAGGTTATCAAGAACCCGCTCCAGATTTTTCTTGTCGGCAAGTATTTTTGTCAGCATAGCTTTGGGCATAATATGTATATATAAGTTATCAGTACTTTTATGTCAAACACGAACCTTATTTGTTAAAGGTCATCTATGTGCATATCGTCCCTGATCCCGAACCGTGTCAGTACAAAGTCATATTTTACAGGATCGTCAGGTACAATTTGTCTAAAACCGGAAGTTATTTCGAGGGCGGTGCGCATGTTCGCCTGTTGTCTTGAAGTAAGGTCCCATTTCAGGCTTATTTTATGCATGTGCGTATCCAGCGGAATGATCAGTTTTGACATAGGGACACCATTCCATCCACCGGGATCAATATCATCTTTTCGGACCATCCATCTCAGGAAAAGATTCATTCGCTTGCATGCACTCCCTTTTTCAGGCAAAGCGATTAGATGTCCGGGATTACTGTTTCCATTTGTAAGGGCCGTTGCAAAACAATTCAAGGCGGGAATAAGGGTCGTATCATCAGTTGATACCCCGCGTATAAAACATTCGTTGAGTGAACCATATTGGGCAACAACGTTTTTTACGTTCTGAAGCAACCCCGCGAGATGGTCTCCGTTGGCAAACCGGTGCGTAAAACTTTTAAACGCATTCTGCAAGGATGCATGCGTAGAATTCTTTAAGAATAGATAGGGAGACGGCGCCATAATATTAAGGACATATGAAACACTTTTAAGTATTTGTTTCACCCTGCCGTATGCCAGGGACGACGCAATCAGTCCCGCGATTTCCCGGTCTCTGATATCGCTGTATAAATACAGGAATTCAATTGGATCCGGATGTATATATTTATGTTGATTGTATCGAAGATATAAATTATCCAGTCTGCGTTTAATATTTTTTGGGGTCATTTCTATTCAGGGTTGTCAAAGTCGGGCTTATTCATATATATTTGAGTTGAGTGGTTCAACGTTCACCGTTTCAGGCCGAAAGGTTCTAACTGGCTCAATTCAAAAAGATTTCGCCGAATAGGGGTAATAGAATGTTTCACCCGATGGGTAAAAGAAGATAATCGGCACTTTGTGTAACAAAGTGAGAGCTGACGAGAAATCACAGCCTTTGAACCCTAAACCTTGAACCTTGAACCGATCACTATATATTATGGAATTGTAATGAAAAAAAACACAAATAACATACATTCCCTTTTTTTTGAAGAAAAAGAAGTGATACTTGTCGGAACAGCACACGTATCAAAAGAGAGCACCCGGCTGGTGGGTGAGGTCATCCAAACCGAGAAACCGGACACGGTCTGCGTTGAACTGTGTGAATCCAGGTACCAGTCTATTCGGCAAAAAGACAAATGGCTGGAAACGGATATCATCAAAGTGATCAAAGAGAAAAAATCCTTTCTGCTGCTATCCAATCTCCTTCTGGCATCTTTTCAAAAACGCATCGCAGACAAATTTGATGTAAAGCCCGGTGAGGAAATGATTAAGGCCATTGAAACCGCTGAGGCAATTGGTGCCGTGATACATCTTGCCGACAGAAATATCAGAATCACCCTGGCAAAAACCTGGAGGGCCATGAGTCTGTGGGGCAAAATAAAACTTCTTTTTCAACTGGTTTTATCCATGGGCGAAATCGGTGATATCAGTGAAAAAGACATTGAAAAAATGAAGCAGGCGGATGTACTTGAGACACTCCTTGCCGATGTAGGCAAATCACTTCCTGTTCTAAAAGACATTCTGATCGACGAAAGAGATCAATACCTGACCCACAAAATTCGAACAGCGCCCGGCAAAAAAATCGTTGCCGTTGTCGGTGCCGGTCACGTCCCCGGTATCAAAAAATACTGGGACGCCAAGATCGATATTGAGCGTTTAGATCAGATTCCGCCCAAAGGAAAAATTTCCGGCATCTTAAAATGGGTTATCCCTTTGGGCATACTTATGCTTTTTGTGCTGGGCTTCTACCATGGCGGAAGCCATGCAGGAACCGACATGATAACATGGTGGGTGATGGCAAATGGTATTTTGGCCGGTCTCGGGGCGATGATAGCGCTGGCTCATCCGTTAACGATTTTAACTTCAATCATAGCCGCCCCACTGACCTCTTTGAACCCCATGATTGCGGCAGGCTGGGTTTCCGGGCTTGTGGAGGCTTTTTCCCGGAAGCCGAAGGTCAGGGATTTTGAGAATCTTCCGGAAGACATTCTTTCCATAAAGGGTTTCTGGAAAAACAAAATCACGCGCATTCTTCTGGTGGTGGTTTTTACAAACCTGGGCAGTTCTATCGGCACTTTTGTTGCCATTCCATTAATGGTAAAGGTATTATGACCATGGAGAAGGCAGGGATGCATCAAGACATTCGTATCGGCGCACTAATATCCGGAACTGGCACAAATCTCCAGGCCATTATGGATGCCTGTGAATCCGGACGGATACGCGGCGGGGTTGTATTCATTGGAGCGGACAATCCCGATGCCGCCGGCCTTAAAAGGGGCGAACAATCGAACATTCCGACGTTTGTCGTCGATTATGATTCAATCGTTCGACGATTTAAACGAACTCCGGAAGGTGTACAGCTCCCCGAGGATTTCGACCTCGATGACATTCTTGTGAAGCAGACTCTTTTACCGGCCGATGCCGATAACGATAAGGTTAAAACGTTCATTACTACAAGGGCAATTGCCGAAGCAGCGCTCCTTGACAGAATGAAAAATTATCCCTTTGACCTTCTGGTTCTGGCCGGTTTTATGCGGAATCTGACGCCCTATTTTATTGACCGGGTGAATACCACCCCCGGCCGACCGAAAATAATGAATATCCACCCTTCCCTGCTTCCGTCTTTCCCCGGTGTTGACGGATATGGCGATACGTTTCGTTACGGATGCAAAATTGGCGGGTGTACGGTTCATTTTGTCGATTATGGCGAGGACTCGGGGCCGATTATCGGTCAAAAGGCCTATGAGATATCCGAAGGTGACACCATAGAATCGGTCAGGGAAAAAGGGTTGAAGTTGGAATGGGAGCTCTATGCGGAATGTGTAAAGTTGTTTGCTGAAGGCCGCCTTAAAACCATCCGGATGTCCTATAACTTGAAAAGCGGTATAAAAATGCACAGGACAGTGGTGAAGATATTGCCTACGCCGAAAGGCTAGTTTGAAACCTGTGAACAGATTATTTTTTAAGTTGTTTATTTTGACAGTAATGCTGCTGGGACTTCCGCTGACAGGAGTTTTTCTTGCCGGGTTTCCGGTTCAAAGATATCTGGAGTTTCCCCCGTATAGCCGGTATGTGTTTCATGCACCTTTCTCATGGGAAGCATTCATGGGTTACACCATTTTTATCCTTTGTTTTACGGTTCCGCTGACTTTCGGGGCCGTCAAATCATTCAGACAGATTAACAAAAAATCGACTCCTTTATATGCTTTTCCCTGGTGGGGATGGTTCGGCATTATCAGCGGCATTGTTTCATGGATATTGGCATGGACACGATTTTCCTGGTTTGTCAAATTTCAACCCCACACCTTTACGCCGCTGTGGCTTTCCTTTATCATAGTGATTAATGCGCTTTGCCATAGAAAGACCGGGCGCTGCATGATGATTGTTCACACCCGGTTTTTTCTTTTGCTATTTCCCCTAAGCGCTGTGTTTTGGTGGTTTTTTGAATACCTGAACCGGTTTGTTCAGAACTGGAGCTACACCGGTGTTCACTTCAGTTCCTGGGAGTATTTCTGCTATGCAACCCTTTCCTTCTCAACGGTACTTCCGGCGGTTCTGGGAACTCGAGACTTGTTCCATAATGCCCATTGGATTAGTCCGGGATTCGATAGCTTCAAACCGTTTAAATGTTCTCATTCAAAGATATGGGCCTTTTTTTCACTTGCCATATCAGGGATCGGTCTCGCATGTATCGGTGTGTGGCCGAATCATTTTTTCTCCTTGCTGTGGATGTCACCATTGATCATCATTATTTCACTTCAGATCCTGATGGGAGAACAGCATATCCTGTCAGACATTGCCGCCGGACATTGGAGCCGCTTAATATCATTCGCATCAGCAGCGCTTTTCTGCGGATTTTTTTGGGAAATGTGGAACTATTACAGTTTGGCCAAATGGGAATACAGCATTCCCTTTGTTTACCGCTTTAAAATCTTTGAGATGCCGATTCTGGGGTACGCAGGGTATCTTCCCTTTGGACTGGAATGTGCCGTGATCGGGGATTTGTTGGCACGGTCTATGAAGACCTCGGGAAATAGGCAAACAACAGAAATCCCTGTATGAAAAAACCGATGAGGGTCATGATTGCCGACGACACGAAAGCCATTTGATATGAAAAGACTTCCGATGCACCATACGCCATGAGTATGTCCGTGATGGGGCCGGCGATGAAGGTTGCGGAAATTCCCCAGCTCAGAAAAAACGTGGCGTTGAATATGCCGAAAAGTCTGGCGCGTTTTTCCGGAGGAATCAGCACGGATGCAAATGCATACGAAGATGCAAGGACGATGACTTCGGAACACCCTCTTAAAAAGTTGCTGATGTAAATGAGTGCCAAATTGTTGGCCGTGGCCAGAAGAAGCAGTGATCCCACCGCAAGAGCCGTTCCGAGCAGCAGAGAATTTCCATCCCCTATTTTTCTTCCTATCCAGCCAGCAACAATCCCGGTAAGAATCATCGCAGCCGATTGGGTATTGACGATATAACTCAGCACCTTGCTCGAAACCCCAAAGCCGGAATCGAGAACCAGATACTGTGACTGAATCACTGCAATGGAATTTCTGCCGAAATTGATAAAAACCATTGCTGCAATAAAAAGCATGAAAACCTTTGCGGAGGAAGCTGAAATATCGATATTCTCGGCAGACGCAACTACCGACTCGCGTTTAATTCCGCCCTCGGGCACCAGCAGCATGGGAACAATGGAAATAAACATGGCGGCTGTTGCGACAAAAAAAAGCGCGCCTTCGTAAAAACCCCATCCCGCATATTTTATTCCCAATCCGTCATACAGCTCCCCGCCGATCCACACGCCGGCAATTCGGCCGATGCCGCCGACACTCGCCAGCCGTCCCTGGATCAAATTTCGGTCCGCTTGAGGATAGATATCCGATATCAAGGCGCTCCAGCCCACATTGGACATAGACCAGAAAATTTCGACTGCCGAAAGACCCAAGATAATCGCGTAGCCTGCCAGGGTCATATTCCCGGTCAGGGTGTGTGCATACCACACCAGGACCGTACCGAACCCTGCCAGAATTTCGCCGGAAATGATCAGTGTCCGGCGGAGTTGATATTTATCGGAGAACGCACCCCATACAAACGTCTGAAACACAACATTCATAAACATCGGCAGCGTTGCAAACAGTGTCGTTTCGGTAACGCTTAATCCCAGAAAATGTCTCAAATAAATAGAAAGATAGGTGTAAAACAAACCGCGCCGGAACATGGCGATCATTTGAAATGAAGATATCCCGAAAAATACACGGGGTGACTTTTGATGTTGCCGATTCAATTAAATTTTTCCTGAATTAAAACAAGTTGCGATTTTTTGAATATCCAGAACCTCGTGCAACGGGACTACCGAAATTTAATTCCAAGTTGCTATGTGCTTCGGAATCCTTTCATCAAAGCATATGGGTCTGCGGCAAAGCTCTTAATCCTTCTTTATAATGATTGTCAACCATACCAGTGAAATTTTCCTTGCATGTATATCGGCGCCAAAGGTATACCCTAAATAAAATTATGTAACCGAACGGGAAGAATTTGGATTGAAAAGAAATAAGCTTGACAGGCTCAAAATATTTTTAGCGGTATCCAGCGGTTTTCTGCTGACATTGTCTTTCCCACGGACAGGTATTTCTTTGTTGGCCTGGGTTTCTTTGGTCCCCCTGTTCATTGCATTGAAAGATCTTTCCCTAAAAAATGGCTTTTATCTTGGTCTGTTTGCTGGCCTTGTCCACTATTTATCTCTGATCTACTGGCTGGCATATACCATGTCAACATACGGCAATCTTCCCTTCTATGTCAGCGTACCTGTTCTTTTACTGCTATCAATCTATATGGCGCTCTTTGTTGCGATATTCTCAATGGCGACACTCCACCTGTGTCCAAATCCCTTTTTGCTTGGGTTCATCCCGCCGCTGATGTGGGTTTCATTAGAGTATATACGTTCATTTCTCTTCACCGGTTTCCCTTGGGAATTGATAGGATACACGCAGTTTAATTTGATAAATATCATTCAGATATCGGATATTTTCGGCGTTTACGGAGTTTCTTTTTGCATTGTTTTCGGAAATACGGTCGCTTTTTTGATTTATCTTCGTCTGGCGAAAAAAGACTGGAAACAAAAAAGGATTCAAACAAGCCTTGCCGCCGGCGCGCTGGCTGCTTTTGTTATAATATTTGCCGCTGTATGGTTCTATGGGAAATGGCGAATATACCATATCCATGAATTGACTGTAAATTCTCCTTCTGCCAGTGTCGCCGTCGTCCAGGGTAATATTGACCAGGCAATAAAATGGGACCCCGAATTTCAAACTTCATCAACCCTGAAATATGTTCATCTTTCATTTTTGACAAAAAAATCTAAACCGGATCTCGTTGTATGGCCTGAAACCGCCACGCCTTTTTATTTTTTGAAAAATGCCGACCTGTCCGAGCTGGTTCTCAATGGAATCCGGGAAACCGGTGCGGACTTTCTGATTGGCAGCCCTTCTTTCGGTTTGGCAGAAAATAGGGTTGAATATTTCAACAGCGCTTACCTGATCGACTCAGATGGAGACCTAAAGGGTAGGTACGACAAGGCCCACCTTGTACCATTCGGGGAATATGTCCCTTTAAAAAAATGGCTGCCGTTCATAGGCAAAATGGTCGAAGGGATTGGAGATTTTCACTCAGGGGAAAAAGGCCATACCATCCGGTGGGGAAAATACAGAATAGGCATACAGATCTGTTACGAAATCATCTTCCCGGATCTTTCCAGAGCCATGGTTAAAAACGATGCCGCGTTACTGATTAATATCACCAATGATGCGTGGTACGGCAGAACCAGCGCTCCATTTCAGCATTTTTCCATGGCCGTTTTTCGAGCCGTAGAAAACCGTCGGTCACTTATCCGTTCCGCCAATACCGGAATCAGCGGGTTTATTGATCCCACCGGGAAAGTAATCGGTTCCACCCCCCTTTTTGAGGATGCAATCATGACTCGAAAGGTTCCCATGCTTCAAGAGACAACTTTTTATACTCGCTTCGGAGACGTGTTTGCATTGGCGTGTTCGGGGTTTTGCCTGATCTCAGTTTTATGCACTTTTGTTTATCATTTAATCAGAAAATATTCAGGTTAACCTCTCTGTCCTATTGAAAGATAGAAAAAAACTGATTATAATAGTTAAAAATTTGTAAATATCATGTAATATTTATTTTATCGTTTTTTACAGGAGGCCGCAAATGTCTTTGGAACTTAAAGAAAACATAAAGGAACTTTTTACAAAACTCGAACAGCTAAAGGACTATCTTTGACATTGCCGGAAAAGAAAAAAGGCTTTTGGAAATAGAAACGCTGATCTCCCGCAAAGATTTCTGGGATAATCCCGAAGATACCAAGGATGTTTTAAAAGAACGAACGGCAACCTCCGGTAAAATCGACAGATTTAAAAACCTTTTCAACGAACTTGAAGAAAGTGAGATACTGCTTGACCTTGCCATAGAGGAATCAGACACGGATACTGTTGGTGAAGCCGCCAGACAAATTCAAGCCATTGAGCGAAAAATAAAACAACTTTCCATCGATTTGCTGCTTGATGGTGAAGACGATCAAAACAATACCATTGTTTCCATAAATGCCGGCGCCGGCGGAACCGAAGCCCAGGACTGGGCCGAAATGCTGTTCCGCATGTATATGCGCTGGATCGATCGGAAAGGTTTTAAACTTAACATCATTGATTTCCAGCCCGGAGAAGAAGCAGGTATAAAAAGCGTCACGTTCACTGCCAGCGGAACTTACGCCTACGGCTATTTAAAAGCTGAAAAAGGCGTTCATCGCCTCGTTAGGATCTCACCGTTCAATGCCAGCGGAAAACGTCACACCTCTTTCGCTTCGGTGTTTGTTTATCCTGAACTGAAAAACGAAATTGTTGTAGACATTGATGAAAAAGATATACGTATCGATGTGTTCCGGGCCAGCGGCGCAGGTGGACAACACGTCAACAAAACCAGCAGTGCGGTACGCATCACCCATCTGCCCACCGGAATCGTTGCTCAGTGCCAGCAGGAAAAATCGCAACACAGAAATAAAGACCTGGCAATGAAAGTACTCAAAGCCAGACTATACCAGCTTGAAAAACAAAAACAGGATGAAAAATATCAGGAAATTCACGCAAGCAAGGATGAAATTGCCTGGGGCAGTCAAATTCGGTCTTATATTATGCAGCCGTATCAGATGGTTAAGGATCACCGAATAAGCCTTGAAATCGGAGATGTAAACAGAGTTCTTGACGGTGACATCGATCCCTTTATCGAGGGGGTACTGCTTTCAGGAAAATCATAAAGAGGCCATTGAAAATTGTTGGTTGATGGTTTTTGATTGTACTGATAAAGGTGCCAATGACACATGGCATACAAGTTTAACCTATGAATCCACTTGATATTATTAATGAATTTTATAATCCAGGCTCCAGATCCTATCAAATTCTTGTAAAGCATGGACAGCAGGTGGCAAAAAAAGCCGTTGATATCGCCAAAAGGGTCCTCCATCTTAAACCCGATCTTACTTTCATAAAAGAAGCAGCCATACTTCATGACATCGGTATGTTTAAAACCCGCACCCCTGAACTCGGATGTTCGGGGAAATATCCGTACGTCTGTCACGGCTATCTGGGAAGAGAACTATTGGAAAAGAAGGGATTCCCGGCACACGCCCTTGTCTGTGAACGACATGTGGGTACCGGCATCACCGCTGAAGATATAAAACGCCACAATCTTCCGCTGCCTCAACGCGATATGGTACCCATATCCATTGAGGAACAAATAATATGTTTTGCAGATAAATTTTTTTCTAAAAACGGCAATATGGCTGACAAAGAAAAGCCGGCTGAAGATATTCTAAATTCCCTCCGCCGATACGGCCCTGATAAAGTGGCCTGTTTTCAATCCTGGATGCGTTTGTTTGAAAAAAATCAGCCTTCATGAACATGCTTAACCAGATGCCCGAGTTCTGGGAAAATAAGCGCTTGGCAGGCGAGCTTGCAGGCCTTCAGGCTGCCGGGAATACAAAACAGAATGGCATCCCCAACCAGACCGGCAGTTGCTCGGGATAAGAGAGCAGCGGAATCTATTTGCTCGAAACTAAGCTGGGCAAAAAGGGGACCAAATGCTGTAAGTTCTTTTGTAAACAGAGGCTGGACGGCTTCAACGGTTACATCTTTTCTGCTGATGCCTGTGCCCCCGGACAGCAGGACAACCTGGGCCTCACCCTTGCTGATAATCTCCTGAATTGTGTGGGTTATGGTTTCTGCATCATCAGGAACAACTTGATGCACCACAACGTCATGCCCCTCCTTTTTTGCTCTCTTGCTGATCCACCAACCGCTTTTATCATTCGTCAGAGAACGGGTGCTTGAAACGGTAATTATAGCGATGTTGATCTTTTTCGGAACGCCGGCTTTGTGTGTTTTGGTACTCATCTCGTCTCCCTATTCGATGACGACTTTGTCCTCTCCATCATGTTCTTTCAACATTACATTCACGGTTTCCGATCGCCTTGTTTCAACGAATTGTCCAACATAATTCGCCTGAATCGGAAGCTCCCTGTAGCCGCGGTCAACCAGAACGGCAAGTTCTATACGGTCGGGTCTTCCAAAATCTATCAAAGCATCCATAGCCGCTCGAATGGTTCGACCGGTAAATAGAACATCATCAACCAAAATGATCTGTTTTTTATCCACTGAAAATGAAATGTTCGTCGTCTTTACGACAGGATGGGAACTGATCCGGGTCCAATCATCTCGATAGAGTGTAATATCTATCTTACCGATAGGCATATCAATCCCTTCGATATCCTTGATCCGGGATTTTATCCTTTCCGCCAGAAATACCCCTCGCGTTTGAATTCCGATCAAGGTTAAATTATCAATCTCCTTGTGAACTTCTAATATCTCATGGGTTATCCTTGTCAGTTTACGTTTTATATCCGATGCATCTAAGATTATGTTATTTTTACTCATTGCGTTACTCCGTTATCCTTGATAGAATAAAATTGCTCCGGCAAGTTGTTTTTCGCTCTCGATTACTCAATTCGTGTAAAGGCCAGATATTTTCGGTTTTTATATCATGACCAGATCTAAGATCAAGATTAATATGATGTTTCATTCTATCAGATATCACTCACTTTGGAAATGACCTTGATTTTGAGCTATAATTCTTTTATTGTCCAATAGATAATTCAGGAGTCGGGGAGTTTTTCCTCTAAACACTTATTCATCAGCGGAATGGATAATTTTTTTTAAAAAAGCGTGTACTGTCTGAGTGGTTTAGGGATCGTGAGAAAAAACAGACGCGTTCCGAAACATTTCGACAGTAAGAACGTGTTTGCTCTAAGTTGAACCCATTGTTTTTATATTGGAATCTGTTTTTTCTTTACGATCCTTTAACCACGAGTTTACACGGTTTGAAAAAAACATTATCCATGGAGAGATCTGACAAATAAAAACACCCCAACCCTTTAGATGATTATTTGAACTACAGATCCCGTTAAATCGTTCATTTTCAGGTTCTTATACAACCCTAAAAGGTTTGCTTAATATGAAAAACAACTGTACAGGTGTAATACTGGCCGGAGGTCAGAACTCCCGTTTCGCCGGTAAAAACAAAGCGTTGATCCGTATTGACGGAAAACGTATCCTTGACCGTATCTTTGAAATTTTTAGCGTTCTGTTCGATAAAGTCATTTTGGTTACCAACGATCCGCTACAATATATGGAGTGGGATTTTGAGATAGTAACCGACATATTCCCGATTCGCAGCTCATTAACAGGGATCCATGCAGGCCTATTTTATATCACCACGCCATATGCTTTTTTCACGGCCTGTGATGTTCCTTTTCTTAAAAAAGAACTGGTGGAAGCCCTCCTCAATGGCATTGAACCGAACATAGACATAGTTATCCCCGAAACTTCCAAAGGGTTTGAGCCTCTTTGTTCTATATATTCTAAACGGTGTTTGAAGCCTATAGAAAGGCAGATCGAAAAAAAAACTTTTAAAATTCAACAAATTTTCCAAACGGTTCGCGTAAAAAAAATCTCCGAAAATATTTTGCGAACAGCTGATCCGGATTTATTTTCTTTTTCGAATATTAACACACCGGATGATCTGGATAGGGCCAAACAAATTTCAACGCCTTTTACAGAGGTGTCGCAGTGAATTTAATTCGAATGGTCGATACCATAAAAAAACATCCGGATTATCACCGGGCAGGAATGATCCTCTGCCATAACGGAATTGTCCGCGGGACATCGCGCGACGGTCGCCGGGTTTCTGGCCTAACGATTTCCGTTGATCATGAAAAACTTAAACAGGTTATTGAAAAGTATAAAAAGGAGCCCGGAATAATAGATATACTCGTTGAAATCGCCGATAACAGACATCTTGCCGTAGGGGATGATGTCATGTTTTTGGTGGTTGCCGGTGACATTCGCGAAAATGTTATTTTCGTATTAAATAATACACTCAATGCCATTAAAACCAGCGTTACGAATAAAACAGAATTTTTTCTGTCCGTATGAGGATTTGTTATGTCTGAATTCACCCACATTGACAAACAGGGACACGTGAGGATGATCGATGTCACCGAAAAAAGACCGACCCTCCGTTTTGCCGTTGCGCAGGGAATTGTTTCTATGAATCCGGATACGTTTGAAAAGATTATGAATCAAACCGTACAAAAGGGAAACGTCCTCGAAACAGCACGAATAGCCGGTATCATGGCTGCAAAAAAAACTTCGGAACTGATTCCCATGTGCCATCCTTTGAATATCACGCATATTGCAGTCGACTTTTTTCCGGATACAGCAAAAAACAAAATAAGAATTGAGGCTGCGGTTCGTATTGTTGATCAGACCGGTGTTGAGATGGAAGCGATGACAGCGGTATCCGTAGCCGGACTAACCATGTATGATATGTGCAAATCCTATGATCGAGAGATGATGATTTCTGATATATGTCTTATTGAAAAATCAGGAGGGAAAAGCGGCGTTTTTAGAAGAAAAAAGTGACACTTTAACTTCATGCGATGCGTTTATAACCTGAATGGAACGGTTCCAGATCCATCCAGCGACGCAATTTCTTAACAAAATTTTTAGGTCGAAAGGTATAATATATGACAAAATTGACAATTGCCGGACTGGTTTCATGGTTTATTGGCAGCCTGTTATTCGGTTTCCAAGCGCTGGAAGCAGTTGTTCGGTCCCAGGGAGATCTTGCCTGGAAAAACCTGACACTTATGGACGTTATCAACAAAAACCACTTTGATTGGATTGCAGGGATGCCTGAAGGAATCGCCCACATCACCTTGCAATATATTGTTACCATGCCGTTATATATATTACTGTTTTGTATCGGCACTCTTTTATTCATCTTGAACGCTTTTATGTCAAAATTATAAATGAAGCCTATATTTTTTATCCGATACATCTCAATTGTTCTTTTTTTCTTTTTCTTTTTCCTGATTTTTGCAGGGTGTGGCATCTTCAAAAAAAGACCACCTGAAATAAAAAAAACTGCGCTGATAAGAATAGATTCTTCCGGATATCCGGAATTTTTTGATGACATAGACTATGACGGTTTGGAGAACTGCATTCTGCAAAGTATTTCATATCTTAATCGGATTCCTACCACGGTGGAATTCAGATTCGGCCAGGATATCTTTAATACACCCCATATGATTCGATCTCTTGATCATTTTCTTAACTTTATTCGAACAAAACCCTTAAAAGATGAACTGATAAGATACATCAATAATAACTACCTGGTTTACACCAGTATGGGCAGTGACAATCGGGGAAAGGTGCTTTTTACCGGATATTACGAACCGGTTATCGAAGGAAGAAGAAAGAAAGACCCTGAATATTCGTTTCCAATTTATGCTCGGCCTGACGATTTGACGACGATTAACCTCTCTCTTTTCTCCCCGAAATTCAAAGGAGAAACGATTATCGGCAGATATACAAATCAAAGCGTTGTACCTTACTACAACCGCAAGGAGATCGAATATGACGGACGTCTGGAAGGCAAGGTCGAAGAAATCGCATGGGTTAAAGACCGTATCGACCTTTTCTTTTTACAGATCCAAGGGTCCGGAAAAATTTATCTCGATAACGGTGAAATCATTAATGTCCACTACCATGCGACAAATGGGCAACCTTACCGGAGTATCGGCAAGCTTCTTGTTGATGAAGGTAAAATATCCCGTGAAGAGATATCGATGCAAAAAATTCGTGATTATTTACGCTGCCATCCCGAAGAAATTGAAACCGTTTTAAATTATAATCCGAGCTATGTGTTCTTTAAAATCGAACAAGACGGTCCCATCGGTTATCTGGAAGTCAAATTAACCCCGGAACGTTCCATCGCTCTGGACCGTCGCTTATTTCCTCCGGCGGGTCTGGCTTTTATTGAAACCAAAAAGCCACTGATCAATGGAGGTGGAACCATTCACCAATGGGTGGAATTTTCGCGATTTGTACTGAATCAGGATACCGGTGGAGCCATTCGCGGTCCCGGCCGGGCCGACCTGTTCTGGGGAAACGGTGAATACGCCGAAATTGCAGCTGGTCACATGCAAGAATTCGGAAAACTTTACTTTCTAATCCTCAAACCGGATGTTCGCTAACACCTTTATCATTATCCGGAATTGAATCATGCTTGACGCTTGACTCTTTTTTGTAAAAAATTTATGAATATTTTTTAACTTTTATCTTTTCTCTTCTATCATTAAGGAGTTTCTTATGTTTGGCATTGGCATGCCTGAAATGGTGCTGATATTGGCAATTGCCCTGATTGTAATCGGCCCAAAAAAACTTCCGGACCTTGCAAAATCATTGGGACGTGCTTTTGCCGAGTTTAAACGGGCGACATCCGAATTGAAAGAATCTTTTGAAATCGATTCTGAATTAAAGGAAATCAAAACAACCTTTAATGACATGAGCAACGAAATTAAGGAAGCGATGGATGGTGATGCCGATACAAAACCCGAAGATCAAAACCTTTCTGATAATTCCGGCGAAAAACAGTATGACAATAAAATCAAAGAAAAACAATCAGACGGTTCAATAAGTGATGGATGATCAAGAGAAAATTCCTTTTACCGCTCATCTTGAAGAGCTTAGACGACGCCTGATTGTCTGTTTTATCGCCGTCGGTATCGGTTTTGTTCTGTCATACGGCTTTAAGGAAAAACTCTTTCATATTTTAACCCGTCCTCTGATGGGGGTCATGCAAGCCGGTGAAAAACTTATCTTTACCGGTCTTCCCGAAGCTTTCTTTACATACTTGAAGGTTGCATTTCTGTCCGGCATCATTCTGGCCACGCCAATTATCTTTTACGAGTTTTGGATGTTTGTCGCACCGGGGCTGTATGAAAAGGAGAAACGTCTGTTGGTGCCCATTGTTTCTCTGTCCACTGTTTTTTTTGTCGGGGGTGCATTTTTCGGATATTTTATTGTATTTCCGTATGGCTTTAAGTTTTTTTTAGGGTTTGCCTCTGATATTGTTAAGCCGTTGCCTTCCATGCGGGAGTATTTAAGTTTTGCTTCAAAATTGTTACTCGCCTTTGGTCTTGTTTTTGAACTTCCTTTGGTTATTACATTTCTAGCCAAGCTGGGTATGGTTTCCGTACCTTTTTTAAAGAAAAACAGAAAATATGCCCTGCTTCTGTTTTTTATCGGAGCGGCAATCTTAACGCCTCCGGACGTTGTAACCCAGATCATGATGGCACTGCCATTGATGGTCCTCTACGAAATCAGCATTATCGGCGCAAGAATTTTCGGGAAAAAAAATCCGGAGGATGACAATAATAAAAAGTAAAATAGGATGGCTATATATTAACTCGCTAAAGAGAAATGTTTTTTAAGGATTTCTTTTTAGTATTGACAGATCAACTTCTGGTTGATAGGTAATTGTGCGTTTTGTTCGTCACTATTTAATCAAATAATGAAAGGGGATGGCAAGCGGTTATGAGCAAAAGACACTGGATCATTGCAATGGTTACGGCAATAGCGACCCTCTTTATCGTCACTGGAATCCATGCCGGAAAAGAGGTCAAGGATGAGATCAAGCTGGAAAACAAGGCATATGAAAAACACACCAAGGGCATCGTAAAATTTACGCACAAAAAGCATATGAAAGAATATGCGGAGAAGCATCCGGAACTTTACAAAAGAGGTTGTGGAGAATGTCATCACGACAAGGACAATAAACCGCTGACAGAATTAAAAGAAGGCGACGAAGTCCAGAACTGTATCGAATGCCACAAAAAACCCGGGTATATCAAAGGAAAAGAGGCAAAGGGGCTGAAAAAAGAGCAAAAGCGCGAATATCATGCCAATGCCATACACGACAATTGCAAACCATGCCATAAAGACTTTAATAAAAAGATGAAGTTGAAATCAAAAGATAAAGGCGCTGCGCCGGTGACCTGTAAACAGTGCCACGGCGGTGAAGACGAAGAAGAAGAATAGTACTGGTTAAAAAATAAAAAAGGGCGATCATCCTATAAAGGACGATTGCCTTTTTTTGCTTTTTGGGTTGAATTCACAGGTTCGGGGTTTCACGGTTCAAATGTTGACGGGACGTTAAATTATATATCTAACCCTGAACGGTTATTTTTATAGGCCATCGCATTTCGGACCAGAGCGCCGGCCCAGGATGGCGTGCCAAGTGCATGAATATGGGTATACGTCGCAAGAACATTTTTATAGCAGACCCCGTCACGTTTATTTATAAAACCGGCCCCGCGTTTCATGGCAAAGGCAAGATCCTTATCCGCGCCATTCCATTTTAAAACCTTCGAATAGTGAAACTCGTGACCTTTGATCTCGGAACCGATGTCAAAATAGGGGTTTTTTTGTTCCACGGTAACAACGGTATATCCGTGTCCCTGGGGTTTTTTGGAAAACCCGAATACAATGGGAAGCACCCCGGCCATGGGAAACGTCGTTTCATCCAGGACAAGTTCCTCTCCGAGATACATGAGACCTCCGCACTCCGCATATATGGGCAGACCGCCTTGTGCCAAGTCCTTTAATTGCCTTCTGAAGGTTACATTTTTGGCCAGCTCATGGGCATGGGTTTCGGGAAATCCGCCACCAATGTACAGAGCGTCTACCTGAGGAATGAAATCGGCGGTAAGGGGGCTCACAACGACGGTTTCCGCCCCTTCCGCTTCAAGCGCCTCGATATTTTCCGGATAGTAGAACTGAAAAGCAGCGTCTTTGATGATGCCGATGACAGGAGCCGATCGGAGCAACGTTGAGTCCTCGCTTCGGCCCGAATGCCGAATGCGGCCTTCATATTGGATTGTGTCCAGCGCACCTTCCGGAACAGGAAACGCCGGGGCGTTGAAGGAAACTTCGGCCAGCGCGTCAAGGTCAAGATATTGACCGGCGATTCGGGCGGCATCATCGACGGCATCCATGGCACAGTCGTGTTCCGGGGTCGGAACCAGCCCCAAATGCCGTTCCGGGAATTTTTCCCAATCGAGTTTCGGAATCGCACCCAGAACAGGAATATGACAATACTGTTCAATGTTTTTTCGAAGGACATTTTCATGCCGGGATCCCGCGATTCGATTCAGGATGACCCCTTTGATGTCGACATCCGGGTCGAATTTCATGCATCCCAAAACGGCCGCCGCCATGGTTCGGGTCGATTTCGTACAGTCGACACAAAGCACGACGGGCGCCTTGAGAAGCTTGGCCAGTTCAGCAGTGCTGGTACTCCCCTGAATATCAATTCCGTCGTATAATCCGCGGTTGCCCTCGATAACCGAAATACCGTCTTTTTTGGAATGGGAAGAAAACGACTGAAGAATACGGGGGGCTTTAATAAGGAAGGTGTCAATGTTGTAACAGGGCCGGCCGGCTGCAAGAGAAAGCCATCCGGCATCGATATAGTCCGGTCCTTTTTTAAAAGGTGTAATCTGTTTGCCCGATGCTCTCCATGCAGCGGTTATTCCGATGGATACGATAGTCTTCCCCGCTCCTCCCCGCAAGGCTGAAATTAAAATTCGGGGGAAATCCATATCATTCTGCTGCATAAGGGGCTTATAAATAAAGCGTGTCCGGTGCAACCGTTTCAAACAAAAGATTTCTGGCGTTAATCTTCGTGTTCGGCATGTGCCTGTTTACCGGTGCCTGTGAGCCCGTACATGGATGTACTTCCGCTGGACCAGTACTCGAGAATGCCATCCTGCACCATCTGGTTAACCAGCTTTTTGGCATCTCTTGGTTTTGATTCAAGAATTTTCGCCAGGTCATTAAAGTAAAATTTGGATTTTACTTTTAGCTTCCTTGTCAATTCTTGGACGATTTTCTGTTTTGCCTCTTCGTATTCCATATGATTCAGCCTCTCTTTTCCGAAGAGGGGAGGCAAGGGTTGCCTCCCCTTTATAATAACAACAATTAAAACTTGAACTGTGTGGTCTGGCGCCAGGTAAAATATGCCGGATCACGGAAATCATCGATCAGGTGATGGGTAAACTCAAGTTCACACTTTTCAAAGAATCTCTCCCATCCGATCCGCTCGGCCCATTCACCCACACGTTCATACTTATTTGCACCTTTTGCATAGACCTCTACGATTTTCTTAATACACGCCGTAGTCGATGGCCAGCGTGGTGCCTCATTGGGCAGGAATGCCACAACAACCTTGGAAAACTTGGGTGCGCTGATCCGGTTGGATACCTTACCACCGACCATAATCACGATGCCGTCGCCCACATCGTCGGCCAGTGGCATTGCCGGGCACATGGTATAACAGTTACCGCAGAACATACACCTGGGTTCATTGACAGCAACACTGTTCACCTTGGTTCCGTCAGGAAGTTCCACCTTAGACGGCTTGATGGCTGCCGTGGGGCAGGCGGCAATGGCCAGGGGAATTTCACACATCTTGTCCAGATATTCATGGTCCAGCATGGGCGGTTTGCGATGATACCCTAAAATCGCGATATCCGAACAGTGAACCGCACCGCACATGTTCAAACAGCATGCCAGGGATACGCGCAATTGGGCCGGGAGCCGCATATTCTGAAAATCATCAAACAGCACATCCATGGTGGCCTTTACCGGACCTGATGCATCCGTTGCCGGGGTGTGGCAGTGGATCCAGCCCTGGGTATGTACAATATTGGTGACACCGGCGCCGGTACCGCCGATGGGGAATTTGAAACTTCCGGCGGCAAATTTACGGCCGGCAAGGTCTTTTTTTAACGGCTCAACTTTGTCTTTGCTGTCCACCATAAATTCGATGTTGTTTCGGGTGGTGAACCGCAGATGTCCGTCACAATGCTTGTCTGCGATTTCACAGATTTCACGGATATGGGATACGCTCATAAGACGGCAACCACCCACCCTTACCGTATATATTTCATCACCAGATTCAGCCACATGGACCAGAACACCAGGTTCCAGGATCTCATGATACAACCATTTACCCTTGTTTTTCTTAATCACCGGAGGGTAGAATTCTTCAAAATGTCTTGGACCGATGTCGGTGATTCTATTTTCCATCGGTTTCTTTGGATCATAACCTGAGGATACAAATGCCATGGTCTTTACCCCCTATCTTTGATGGTGTTTTCTGAATTTGTTAATATCACGCGTAAATCCGCCTTCAACTTCTTCTTCTTTCCAGAAGATGTACGGATTGGTGCGTGGTTCCTGAACCATTCGCGGATCCGGTTTAAAACCCGTTACCTCAAGAAGTTTCTGAAATCCTTGACGCTTCATGAGTTCGCCGAGTCTTTCCCGGTTCTTGCCTTCTTCCATCCACCAGTCCCAGATGGGTTCAATGACTGTCTCCTTAATTTCATCGTAAGGCTCTTCCACCTTAATGAACGGAACTATAAGAGACCCCATTTGTGCACCGTCAAGAATCGGAGCCTTTGCTCCGGCCAGAATCGAACAACCCCGGTCATTACCTATTCTCAAGGCTCTCGGCATGACATTGATGCAGTGCATGCATCTGGTGCACTCACGATTGTCTATCTTCAGCTTTCCACCCTCCATCCACATGCAATTGGTGGGACAAAGGTCGATTACCTCTTTCTGGATATCAAACGGTCCCCAATCCCGTCCGGCATGAGATCCACCGTTGGGCGGCAGTTCTCCGCCGATATAGGCTTTAACCGCTTCCTGATCGATTCGGATATCATCCCGCCAGGTGCCGATAAAGGACAGGTCCGCCCGCGCAATGGACGCCACGCAGCAGTTGGGGCACCCGTCGAATTTAAATTTAAACTTATATGGAAACGCCGGACGATGGAGTTCGTCCTGATATTCAACGGTGAGATCATGGCAAAGTGCCTGGGTGTCGTAACATGCCCATTCACAGCGCGCCTGTCCCACACAATCGGAAGGTGTCCGCAGGTTTGAACCGGAACCGCCCAGATCCTGATGTAGATTATGGCCCAATTCCCAGAAGATTTCTTCCAGTTGAGGAGTTGTGGTGCCCAGAAAGATAATATCTCCTGTTGAACCATGCATATTGGTGATACCGCTGCCGCGTCGTTCCCAGAGATCACAAAGCTCTCTCAGATATTTAGCGGTATAAAACTTGCCGGCAGGCTGGGACACACGCATGGTGTGGAAATGGGCAACGCCCGGAAACATCTCGGGCTGGTCGCAATATCTGCCGATAACACCACCGCCGTAGCCGAACACACCGACGATGCCGCCATGCTTCCAGTGGGTTCTTCCGTGCTTGAAGGATAATTCAAGCAAGCCCAGAAGGTCATCACATACATCCACCGGAATCTGGTACTCTATCTTATCCTGATTCTTTGCCCTTGATTCGGCCTCCTGCTTTAGATCAGACACAAAACTCGGCCATGGCCCGCTTTCAAGCTGGTCCAGCAAAGGGGTTTTATGTTTTGCCATTGTATTACCTCCATTCAAATTGAAAATTAACCTATCTGACTCAAAAGAAATTTCACCGTCCCCTTTCAGGGCAGCAACAATCACCCCCTCTCGTTATTTTTTATATTTTTTTTCAGAGGTTATCGTTCAATACTTCTCTATTTAAGGTTCAAAACATACAAAAAAATCATATAGAATTAATATTGGTGCTTGTCAATAAAAAAGCAGGGTTTCAAAACGTTAAACACCATTTTATTTTGAAGTTGGGATGTTATACTTGCTCTAATTGTCTAATGGCATTGTATAGGTCCTCGACATGCCTTCCAAGATGCCTTCGGATGACGGGAACCTCCGGAGCCTTTAAAGGATATGTGGAGACAAGTGCCTGATTCAGATCAAAAAAATCTGCCCGCCTGCAAGATAAAAGATGCTGCCGGAAACAGTCGTTCAAAGGCTCTGTAAAAACGCTGATCTCTGGTTTTAATACCAACCCCTCAAAAAAGCCTTTTAGGATTCCTTTGAGTGCTGCATCATCAGACCACACGATGTCTCCAACCCCATCCAGCCGGTCAATACGCATTTTGATGGCCATATTTAAAAAAAATACCAGCAATGCTTCCATAATCAATTCCGCATCAGGATCTATGTGTTCAGACGCGATAATATCTTCAAACATGGATCTGTATTGCCTTACAGTGACAAGCTTTACTTCAATATCATCTTTTTGACACTTTAAAACAAAATCACCGGCACCATGATGCCAAGAAAATATTTGTTCAAACGTTTCAATGTTGTAATAACAGGTTAAAATTTTTGCAGCCTGCCGGTAAAGGTCTATGGTTTGTTGGGTTGTCAGAAAAAAGTTCCCCTGCTCATGATCCCAAACCACCATTTTGTATTTTTTATCATCAGGATCAATGGAAATGTGAAACTCGTTAAACCCCTCGAACCATTCGCCTAAAAACATCCTGGTTTCAACTTGATCCATCTTTGTAAAAACGGTGCCTTGGGCGTAAACTTTGGGAATAAATGAATGGGGATAATCCGTGTCGAGCATTTTTAATAACCGATATTCACTCTGCGCGCATTGTTTGCCGATTTCCGTAACCGCAACATTGAGAACTAAGGAAATTTGAACGTCTTTCAAAACGGTTTCGATTTTGGCTGGATGATAAAATGCCCCGTGTTTGTCTAAGATGATCCTGATTTCGTTTATTTCTTCAGGTGGAATCCGGCGGTAAAGGTGTTGGGAGATTCCCTGTGTAAGGATCGCATATCGATCTTTTTCCAGAAAATCTCTCGCAGCTGAAAAGCAGTCCCCATAATTGATGAATATATCACTGCTTGAAACAAAAGCTCCGGCGGCTTGAGAGCGGCTAAGAGGAATCGGGGTCGACCATATAGAATCACCTTCCCGGACAGGGTTGTTTCTGTTGGATAAAAAAAACGTGAATTTCGGCATGCGTGCTTTTTCTGGCGACTTTTTATCTGTACTTCTTGAGCTCGTCTAAAATTTCAGGCGCCACTTCATAACCGAGATTCACCGCTTTATCAATGTGTTTTATCGCCAAATCATGTAACCCTTTTTCAAGATAGGCAATTCCCAGATTGTTATGTCCCACGGCAAAGTTCGGTTCGAGCTCTATGACTTTGAGACTGGTCTCGATGCTTTCGTCGATCTGCCCTTTCATCAGATACGCGTTGGCCAATGTGGTATAGGCCTGCAGGAATTTAGGATTCCATCGAATAGCTTTTTCTAAGGCTGTGATCGCTTCTTCAATATTTCCCAGTTGAAGTTGCGCAAATCCAATATTTCCATAGCCTTCGGCAAATCCTGCTCTTGACTGTACCGCCTGTTTATTGTATTTAAGGCAACCTTCTATGTCTCCGCGCTGCAAACAGATCCCTCCCAGTTGAACATAGGCCTCTGCAAGATTCGGGCTACACTCGATAGCCGCAAAAAGTTCGCTTTCAGCTTCATCATATTTTTTAAGTCCCAAAAGGCCGATGGCAAGATTGTAATGCGAGTTGCCGCAATCTGGATTTACAGCAACGGCCGCTTGTTGGCGAGCGATATATTCTTCAACGTTTTTTGCTTTAGGCATAAATATATCCTTTAATAGGTTTAAGTTTTACCAATGGCATGAGCAAAAGTATCTATCATTATATAGATATATGAGGGGTCGGGGTGTTTTTCCAAACAACCGCTACATGGATAATCTTTTTTTAAACCGCATGAACTCGCGGCAAGGGATCGTAAAGAAAAAGCAGGAAACTATCTTTGAAATATCAATAGGTTGTCTGCACTATTTTAAAATTCTTTTAAAGATACGATTTCGGTTTGCGCCTGTTTTTTCTAACGATCCCTAAACCACTCAGACAGCATCCGATTTAAAAAAAGATCATCCATTCCGCTATATTCAAGAATTTAGGAGAAAAACTCCCCGATCCCTGAGATATATAGATTGAAAATGCTTTAATTTTGAAGTTAGTATGGTAGTGCTTTTGGGTTGTCAAGCAAAAAATTAACCTGCATTAAACGGGACAAAACTATTGACAAATTATTACCATCCGTAATAGAAAGATTAGCCTGAGTATAGATGGTGTGTTAAGAAAAAACGTTAATTATTTTATATTTATAACTTTTTCAACAGGAGGTTCCCATGGCAGATTGTTATATTAACATCTTTTTGGATGATGACAAATTAAAGAAGATTGAAGATGCAGGTTTGTCCGACCAGGTTACCGAAATAGATGGCAAAAAAGCAATTCAGGTAGGGATGACAAATAAAGATAAAAAGAAGCTTGAAAAGGGATTTAAAGATTTAGCCTTTGATGATTCAAACGAGTGCAGTCTACCGGAAGGAGGCGAGGAAACTTTATTTAATATCATCTTGGAGATGAAAAGTACCGATGTTATGAAGTTTGCTATTACAAAACTTTATAATCCCCTTAAGGGACGAGATGTTTTCGGAAGAGGCACCGGGATGCGATAGGGGCGCAATAGAATAAATATTTGTATTCGAAACCCTTGAAAGCGTTCGATTTGCAACCACCATCCCGATCCGCCAAAAAATCGGGACAAGGCGAATTCTTTCAAGGGTCTGATACAGACCGCATTGTTAATCCTTCTTTCATTGCCCGTTTTAAAATTGATCTTAAGCCGTACCATCCACTTTCTAAAACTCCGGAAGGGTTTATTTTGTTATTTCCGGAAATCGAATATTTTTCACTTGACATAACCCCCCATCTTCTTTAATTTTTTCATTTATAATTATTTTACTGGAACTGTTTTGTCTTTCAAAGAAGCTATTGCTTTTAAATAAAAAGGGGGATGTTATGATCACAGGATGCTTTACTGCAATTATTACGCCGTTTAAAAATGATGCCGTCGACTATGAAGGTTTGGGCAAACTGTCAGAATTCCAGATCAAGAACGGGATTGCCGGAATACTGGCCGTAGGTACCACCGGAGAAAGCCCTGTCTTGAGCTGGGATGAACATAATCGTGTCATTGAAATCGTCGCGGAGAAAACAAAGAAAAAATGCATTTGCATTGCCGGTGCAGGAAGCAACAATACAAAAGAATCCCTGGAGGGGACAAAGCATGCCGTCGCAGTGGGTGCGGATGCGGTTCTGCTGGTGGATCCTTACTACAACGGACCCAGCTCTCTTGAGATTCGCAAAGAATATGTCTCCCCGGTCGCCAAGGCCGCTCCGGGTATCGAAATTATTCCTTATGTCATTCCGGGCAGAACCGGCGCGCAGTTGTTGCCCGAAGACCTGGCCCTTTTAAATGAAATGTATGACAATGTAAATACCGTAAAAGAAGCTACGGGCAATATCGAAAATATGCGAAAGACAAGAAAATGCTGCGGACCGGATTTTACCATATTGTCCGGCGATGATGGAATGACCCTTAAAATGATGCTTGATCCGGAGATAAAAGCCTCCGGGGTAATTTCCGTGGCTTCGAATGTTGCACCCAAAGCAGTGACGGATATGGTTCGTCTGATTCAGGAAGGTAAAGCGGATGAGGCCAAAAAACTGTTGAGCGCGCTTGAACCTCTTTTTGATCTGGTGACGGTTAAAACAATGGAAACTACACGTTTTGGTGAAGTGGTCTGTCGCGCCAGAAACCCGTTGGCATACAAAACACTCATGTCGATTTTGGGAATGCCGTCCGGCGGATGCAGGCAGCCCCTCGGAAAAATGACCCGAAACGGCCTGGAGACCGTTCTTAAGGCTGCACGGAAAGTACAATCGGACAATCCTGAAATATTGAAACCTGTTGCAGAATTCTTCAATGTTGATATTGAGGATCGATTGAACGATCCTTCTATATTGGAAGGGCTTTATTACGAAGGGTATTGATACAGCATGGTTTGATGCCGGATATCATTACGCTCAACATGAGGTATCCGGCATCAAAATTCTTTTCTAAGCGTTTGCACCTTTTTTCAATTTAAAACTTCCTTCTTTAAACAGAACGTCTTTTAGCC
Source organism: Desulfobacterales bacterium (assembly GCA_046484425.1). GTDB lineage: Bacteria > Desulfobacterota > Desulfobacteria > Desulfobacterales > UBA11574 > UBA11574. Next base: position 28,751 of record JAWOIY010000059.1, read on the forward strand.
ATTTTAATCCGAATTTCAAAAGTTCTACTTCGTCTTCTTTGATTTTTTCTAAAGTTTCAGCGTCTATGACATATCGATCCAGAAAAGAGCTCTCAAAAACAAAGGCTTTAAATTTATCGATATTGTAGCTCACCAGGAAAAACATTTTTTTACTTTCTTCAATGAGCTTGATATTGGCAGGGAAGGATCGCTTACGCACCACCAGGTCGGTCCATTCGGCGTTGATGTCATCATGGATGTCGACCCCCTGATCTTTTCTCCATTCACGGATGGTCCATTCTTTTTCTTCTTCAAACCCCAGGCAGTGCGGTTCATGAACAAAAAAATAAAATCCTTCATCACCTTCCTGCTTTTTGTGGCTGAGTGAAGCAACGCCCAACGGATAATACCGGCAGGTGGTCGGCCTGTCTGTATAAATGATGCAGCCATCATCCCTTACAAAAGGGCATGACTGTAAATCGTCATCCATCAACTTTAAGGTCACGACCGGCAAATCCGTTTTTTCCCAAAGTTGGGGGGTGGTGTACATGGCAAGAAATTCTTCTGAGGACAGCTGCAAGCGCCTTTTGAGTCTAATAATATCATAGGGCGTGAGAATTATATTAATCCCCCTGCAACATTTGGTGAAACATTTTATGTCTTTATGACATTTAAAATTAAATTTGCTATTTAATTTTAACCGAACAGGCTCGATATCAGCCATACGATTTGACGAGTTCATATTTTTTCTTCCTTTTTCATATTAAAATTTATGTCCTTTTTAACCAATGCCCCAGCCGATGTCAACCGTTGAAAAATAATACTTACGTTTCGCACCCGTATTTATATTTAAGTTCATTTTAGGTCTTGATTTCAACTCAAAAAGTGCTATAGCTGTTGAATCGTATGTTATTGTTGGATTTTTACTCATCATAGAGGTTTTTCTATGGACCAACTGATCTGCTTTGAATATCAACCCGGCCGTCGATTTGTAGGACGCCTTCCCCACGGAAAAGATCTGATTACATCTATTGAGAACTTCTGCACGGTATCCGCTATTCAGATGGCGACCTTTTCTGTGATCGGCGCTGTTTCGTCAGCAACTATAGGAACTTATGATCAAAAACAACACGTCTACGTCACGTTTACTGAAAATTCACCCATGAAGATTTTATTGTGTACCGGCAATGTTTCAAAAAAGGATGGGGATCCGGCGATTCATGCCCATATTGTTTTGGGCGACGAGCACGGGAAAATAATCGGAGGTCATCTTTTTTCAGAAACCTTACTCTTTGCCGGAGAAATCGATCTTCAAGAAATTACCGGAAAACCTCTTGAAAGGATTTATGACAATACGACAGGGCTTATGCTGTGGAACTTTGAGAGCCAAGGAGGAAGCTAACATGCAACTGAATATTAAAAAGGCCGATCAATTTAAAACCAAACCGGATGATTCCAAGCTCAGCTTTGGCACGACTTTTACAGACTACATGTTTAATATGGATTACAATCCTCAAGATGGATGGCATCATCCGCGCATCGAGCCCTATGCATCCATCGATATGGATCCTGCCACCATGATACTTCATTACGGCCAGGGTGTTTTTGAAGGACTCAAAGCATACCGGACAGAAAAAGGCACTGTCCAGCTTTTCCGTCCCAGAGACAATTTTAAACGGATGAACAACTCCGCCCGTCTTTTATGCATACCGGAAATTGATGAAGATTTTGTCTTAGATTGCCTTAAAAAACTGCTGACCATTGAAAAAGACTGGGTACCAGGCGCTCCGGGGACCTCTCTTTACATTCGGCCGACAATCATTGCCACAGATCCTTTTTTGGGTGTCCGAGCTTCGCACACTTACCGATTCTTTATTATCCTTTCTCCTGTTGGAGCCTATTATGCCGAAGGCTTTAATCCCGTCAAAATCTGGGTCACCCGCAATCATGTGCGCGCCGTTCGGGGCGGTGTGGGGGAAGCCAAAACTCCCGGGAACTATGCCGCAAGCCTTTATGCGGGTGAACAGGCGCACAAACACGGTTACACCCAGGTTTTATGGCTTGACGGCGTTGAACAGGAATATATTGAAGAAGTCGGCGCAATGAACATTTTTTTCGTCATTGACGGTGAACTGGTCACACCCATGTTGAACGGAAGCATCCTTCCGGGTATTACCAGAGATTCGGTAATTGCCCTTGCCAAAATGTGGGGCATAAAAGTTGCCGAACGAAGAATCAGCATCAATGAGGTTCTTGACGTCCATGCTTCCGGAAAGCTTGACGAAATTTTCGGATCAGGCACTGCAGCCGTAATTTCCCCGGTGGGCGAAATTAAGTACGGCGATCAGTTGATCACCGTCGGCACCGGCAAAGTCGGCACCATGGCGAACAGATTTTACAATGAATTAACCAACATTCAGTACGGCAAAACCAAAGATCCTGCCGGTTGGATTGAACCCGTCTAAATAAAAACTCATGCAGAAGAATTCAGGTACACTCACACATCTTCCATCCTTTATATCAAAGATGGAAAGGCAAGGTATTCATTCCGTCGTCATCGATACGTTTGCCTATTATTATAAAAAAGTCCTATCAGGTGAAACAGGCTTTATCCCAAACAAAGACATACAGCCAATTACTTCGGATGAAATTGAAGATGCCGATCACATTCAAAAATATGCCGAAGCCGGCCGGGATGCCTTTAAAAATGCCGTTATGATAAAACTCAACGGCGGCCTGGGCACCAGTATGGGGCTTACACAGGCAAAGTCTCTTCTGGAAGTGAAAAACAGAAAAACCTTTCTTGAAATCATATTGAATCAGGCGGAAAAACATCAGGTGAAGCTGGCCCTGATGAACAGTTTCAACACCCATGAGGATACGGTTAACACCCTTTTAAGAATTAAACCGTCAGATCCACCGCTCTTATTTCTTCAGAATAAGTTTCCAAAGATTCTTCAGGAAAATTTTGCGCCTGCCCACTGGCCCAAAAATCCTGATCTGGAATGGAATCCTCCCGGACATGGTGATATATATTCGGCCATTTTTATTTCCGGCGTACTCAAGGCATTACTTGACAAGGGAATTGTATATGCCTTTATTTCGAATTCGGATAATTTGGGAGCTACACTGGATGAATCGATTCTGGGATACTTTTCCGAAAACGAATTTCCTTTTATGATGGAAGTGGCACCCAGAACCCCTTCAGACGTAAAAGGAGGACATATCGCAAGGTATAAAGACGGGCGTTTGGTTTTGCGTGAATCGGCCCAGTGTCCTGAAAATGAGCTGAGCGCTTTCAGAGACATAACGCGTTACGGATTTTTCAACACCAACAGCATCTGGATAAATCTTACAGCTCTCCATAAATTGATTCAAAAGACCGGAACCGTGAAGCTTCCGATGATTCTCAATCCCAAAACTCTCGATCCAAGAGATGAAAACAGCCCAAAGGTATTTCAGATCGAAACAGCCATGGGCGCCGCGATATCCCTCTTTGAAAATGCTGCCGTCATTAAAGTTCCTCCGTCACGGTTCTTGCCGGTTAAAAAATGCAATGAACTCTTATCGATCCGATCCGACCGTTTTATCTTTTCAAAGAAGAATCATCTGACATTGAATCCTGAGATCGGACCAAAGACCATCAAGATTGATCTTGACCCAAAATACTACGGGAAAATAGATCATTTCGATGAGAGATTTAATAACGGTATTCCTTCACTGACGGATTGCGAATCACTGACCATTAAAGGAAATGTTCGATTTGAAAATAATGTCACCATCAAAGGCAGGGTGGTCATCACAAACAAAGGAAAAACACAGGCTGTAATTAAAGCGGGAACCGTGGTAGAAAAAGATATCGTCTTTAATTGAAACGTCAGCTTTTGTCAAAAATAGAATAATATCTCATAACCGCTTTCACAAAATTTTCTGTTTCCTGGTAAGGAGGGATCCGGTTATACTGTTCCACGGCTTTGGGACCTGCATTATAGGCCGCAAGTGCCAGTTGCAACTCCCCTTCAAAGCGTTGAATCAGTTCTTTCAGATATCGGGCTCCTCCCATTATATTCTCCTTTGGATCAAAAGGGTCTTTTATATTAAGCCTTCTGATATTCTCCGGCATAATTTGCATCAACCCCATCGCTCCCGCCCTTGAAACCGCCCGCGGATCAAAATCCGACTCTGTTTTAATGAGTGCCTTCAACAATGAAAAAGAAACACCATGTCTTTTGGATGCTTCTGAAATAGCATCATCATACAGATTTTCATTGTATGAATTAAAAGGTTTTCGGGGAGTTTCTTTGATATAGACCTTATAATCGGATGATGTGGATGATGTGGGTACGTTTGTGAAATGAAGCACCCCTTGGCTGTCGACCCTGACAAAGATGTCGGCATAAAGTGTTGTAATCATTGAAATTGTGACATATGCAAAGCAACAGGTTCCTGCAATCAAAAAATTAATAAGGATTCGCACCATCACGTTATTCGTCGTCTCCTTTGGACATATTTTGTCTTTTATTAAAACAAAAATAGTCAATCACAAAACACATCGGAGATATAAATTTTGGATAACAATCTATTTCCTTTCCGGCTGAGGATTTAAGCGTTTCCTCGTTTTTTTGTTTGCAAATAGCGTGGCCGTCAGGTATTTTATATCGTTGAATACGCTTAACCCAACATACGCTGGACAACTGGACATTTAAACATGAACAACAATTTAAAATACAACACCCCTCACATACCATTCTGTATACTCGTTCTCACGATATTCTTTTTTTGCTTTGCTTCATGCAAAAATGATGCCAGCAGCCAAACCCAGCCTCCGATCAATAATGCTGCCATCCGTAGCATAGACAACGTGGAACAGTTCAATAAAATCATTGAAACATCTGAAGATCGTTTACTTATTTTAGATTTTTACGCCGATTGGTGTCTCCCCTGTAAAGAGCTTGAACCTATTCTTGAAAAAATTGCCAATGAAGAAAGCGATACGGTTTCGATTTACAAGATTGACATTGATCGAAACCGCGAACTTTCGAATTCGTTCCGAATAACTGGGGTCCCATATGTGGCGTTTGTCAAAAACAAAGAAAACGTTTTTTCTTTAACAGGCTTGTATCCGAAAAATATGTACTTAAAGGTTATCGAACGCTATACCAAAGAAAACGAATCCTGATTTGGGCACGGATAACGCATTGATTTTACATCTTCTGTAAGATCTCTTTTACGGAATTACCATCCGCCCTTGGTCCAAAATGCTTCATGATTAATCCCATTGCCTGCATCTTATTTTTGAATTGAGAAAAATCGATATTCTGTTGAATCCACGCCATAATTTCTGTTTCGTTGGCCATTTTGGGTAAATAGTGATCAATAATTTCAATAAACGCTGAATCCGCTGCCTCACCCTTTTGTTCCAACACTTCCCTTTCTGATTTTATCAATTTTTTTAATATCTTTACCACTTCATCATCTGAAAGCTCTTTTTTATCAAGCCTTCCGAACTCTCCCAGAATAACACGAAGCGTATTTTTTTTATTCTCGTTTTTTTCTTTTATTGCGGCGGACAGGTCCTTTTTAATCTGTGCTTGAAGATTCATGTTTCACCTTTTTATTAATGTAGATTCCAGTTTCTCACATACCAGAAGATCTGTTGGAAACGCCATTTCTTGCGGCAAATCATCCAATGAAAAGTATTTTACTTCACTGGCATCGGATCCGGCCTTGGGTCTGCCGCCGGAATTTATTCCCATAAACCAAATCCCCACCGTTTGATGTTCCAAGTCGTGGAAATTCGAATGAACATCAAAAACAGGTCCGATTTCCACATCCAGTCCTGTTTCTTCTTTGAACTCACGCATGGCCGCCGAGCGAACATCTTCATCGTATTCAACATGTCCGCAGGGAATGCACCACATCCCTGCGTAAGAACCGTTCCGTTTCACCAAGAGCAGTTCGTTGTTTTTTAGAACAACAACCGCCACACCGACGGTTGGATTCTTATAATGCGTCCATTGGCATCCATGGCAATGCATTCTTTTCCGGCGCCCCTTTTTTATGGGTTGCAATCGGTCTCCACAAAAGGGACAAAATTGAAATTTCATTGTGTTATCCTGTATTTTTAATCGCATTTAACAATGACTTCTTCTTCACCGCTTCCCTGTATGTCTTCAGTATGTATTGCAAGGGAAAGGCTTCTTTCGATATGTAATTCAGAGCGCTGTTCAAAAACATATCACACAACGCATTAAACACCGTTTCTTTTTCGGTTTTATCCACAAAAATTTTTTCTCTTTTCTTCTCAAACAATACGCTTTCCCCTATCATATCTTTTATTTCATCGATATTCTCCATGGACTCCCGGCTATTTCGTTTCAATACTTCCATCACCGGAACGTCCATTCGGGCGATCAGGGTAATCAGCCAACGATCGCCCACCACCTTTCTCGATCCATCATATAAATTCAACTGCAATCCATTTTTAAGATTTAAGGTTTTTATAAGCTTCTCTTTCATGAACAATCCCTCTTTTTTCACATTTAGCGTTAAACCGTTTTCAGATTCCAATTTTTTATACCAGTTTGCCTAAATTAACAATGATTTTTGGGGTGCGGTTTTTTTACATTTGCCACACAACCCGATTTATTGGTATGGTGAATCTGTCGTAAATATAGGAAACAGATTTTCACAGATGTCCACAGATGTCCACAGATGATATTCTATTTTTGCTTTTAAAATCTCTATAATCCGTGTTCATCTGTGTCTAAAAAAGGTCCAAAAAAAGCGAGAAAAATCACATGAAATATTTGCCTATCGACAGCAGCCTGTTTACTCGGAACCGGCATAGATTCTCAACCAAACTAAAACCCAATGCCATTGCCGTCCTGAATTCCAACGATGTGATGCCGACGAGTGCCGACGGTACCCGATCGTTTATTCAAAATACGGATCTTTTTTATTTATGCGGTATTGATGAAGCAGAGAGCATTCTTACCATTTTCCCGGATTCCAAAGAAGAAAAGCACAGAGAAATCCTGTTTGTTAAAGAAACCAGTGAAGAAATTGCCCTCTGGGAGGGGCCGAAATACTCGAAAGAAGACGCATCGAAGATATCCGGGATAAAGACAATTTACTGGACACGGGAATTCGAAAATGTTTTCAAAGGCCTGGTTTTCGAAGCCGACCGAATCTATCTGAATTCCAATGAACACTTGAGGGCCGATGTTACCGTTGAAACCAGAGACGCACGTTTCTTAAAGTGGTGCAAAAGAACGTATCCGCTGCATAAATACAAAAGGCTGGCGCCGATTATGCACGACATTCGGTCCATCAAATCCGAAATAGAAATCGAACTGATCAAACAAGCCTGCAAAATAACTGAAAATGCTTTTCGCCGGCTGCTTGGCTTTATTCGACCGGAAGTATGGGAATTCGAGATTGAAGCGGAAATTTACCATGAATTTATATCCAACCGATCCCGGGGGCCCGCATATTCGCCGATCATTGCTTCAGGCGCCAATGCGTGTATTCTCCATTATGTCCAGAACAACCGCAAATGCAAGGACGGCGATCTTGTGCTGATGGATTTCGGTGCTGAATATGGCAACTATGCTTCAGATTTAACCCGAACGGTCCCGGTAAACGGCAAATTCACCCCGCGACAAAAAGAAATTTACGATGCGGTCCTTCGCGTTCAAAAAACTGCCATTCAGATGCTCGAACCGGGGAATACATTTGAGGCATACAATAAAGACGTCGGCGCCATTATGGGAAAAGAGCTGATCGGACTGGGTTTATTGGACGCCAAGTCGGTTGAAACCCAGAATCCGGACGATCCTCTTTATAAACGATATTTCATGCACAGCGCATCCCATCACCTGGGCCTGGATGTACACGACGTTGGGAGTAAATACCGAATATTCGAAGCAGGCATGGTAGTTACCTGCGAACCGGGAATTTACATTAAAGAAGAAGGGATCGGTATTCGTCTGGAAAACGACATCCTCCTCACCAAAGACGGACCGGTTGATCTTATGAAAAATATTCCCATCGAAACCGAGGAGATCGAGCAATTGATGAACGGGTAAAAATTTTTTATCAATGATATTAGGCTGTCACATCATTTCACCCTGCCACTTTTTGTCAAAATTTTAACACTTTTAAGATATAACTCTTCATTTAGGATTATTTAAAAAAACCGGGAATGTCGTCTATCTTTTTGATATTAAATAGAATTTTTAATAAATTCCCTGTTAAAGAAAGGATGGCACTCCTTTTGCTTGCATGGTAAAAAGGAGGTGCAACTTAATGGAAGCGATTAATTCGGCCCAATTCTTTGAAGGGCACTATGAAATTCAAGAAGAAGATCTTATGTCACTGGTCGAGGAGACAACCGAAGAAGCGTACCTGGGAGATTATGATGAGCCAAGTTATTTCTTCAAAGGTGCAATTTATGGTCTTTTCTTCTGTCTTCCTTTCTGGATCACTTTATTCTGGTTAATCTCCTGATCTTTGATAATCATTCACTTTTTTAATTTTAGATTAGGTGAAAGGATCGAACTGTTTATTCTGTTCCCCAAGGTTATTAGAAATGTTGCCCGTCCATAAATAAGGAAGAAATCATTTTGATCATAGGAAATAAAATAAATTTAATATGAAGGAGGGAAAAAAGCTATGAATTTATTAATACAAAAAAGAAAAACCATTACGATACCGTTAATTATAGCCCTGAGCATCTTCAGCATTATTTCAGCACCCGCCCGTGCAGCAATGGTTGATACAGGTGAAATCTTCAAACAGAACCAGCACGATCTGTCACGGAACCGTATAAATATGTTTCTCGATCGCTCTGAAGTGCGAAATTATCTGGTCGCCTGGGGGATAAACCCGGATGAAGCAAGGTCACGGGTAAATAGCCTTACCGACGGGGAAGTCGAAAATATTGTATCCCGGATGGACCACCTGCCTGCAGGGGGCGATGCATTGGGTGTAATAGTTGGCGCAGCACTGCTAATATTCATTATATTACTGATTACAGATATTCTGGGTCTTACAGATGTTTTTTCCTTCGTAAAAAGCAAATAATATTTATCAAGGTCTTCGCTTGCGGCAACCTCCCATGTTAGGGTCGTTACAGGAGGTGTTATATGAAAAAATTAATTGTTATATCATTAAGTTTCTTTTTTTCAATCGGAAGGTAATCGGCAGGTTGTAAAAATTGGGTTTGTCAACACCTTTGTATTCTTGCCAAACATACAATCTGATTCCAGTTCTTAATTATTTTATCACCGCTGTTAGCGCCTTTCGGACTTTAATTATAAGCTATCATCAAACATATTGTTTTTAACCGTGATTGTGGGTCGAATCGTCAATGCTTTGCCGGCTGTGGACATGGATATGGCACCGTTAATGGCGGTGCCGAGTATTCGACAATTATGATCTTGGTATCGTTTTAAAACCGGCGGGTGGGGAAATCCGAATCTGCTTTTCGAACTCGATGATATGACGACAACCTCGGGCTTCACATTTTCCAGGAATCTTTCGGTGCTTGATGTTTTGCTGCCGTGATGCGGTGCCAAAAGGACGGTGCTTTTCAATTGGTCCCCGGCGATCGAAACCAGTTCATATTCCGCCGGAGTCTTAATATCTCCCGGAAACAGAAATGATACTCCCCCGAACGACGCCTTTAATACCAATGAATTGTTGTCCAGGTTGCGCCACGTTTTCATCCGGCTTTTTTCACTAAAATCCACGGGGGGATACAACACATGGATACGAACGCCGTTGATGTCGTGAACACCGATGATGGATTGATACGCCGGCATTTGAATATTGTTGTTTTTAACAGTTTCCATAAATAATCGATACCCAAAGGTATTGGCGGCGTCATGGTTCGTCCATACATCTTTAACATGGAAATGATCCGCGATATAGATCAGGCCGTTTAAATGATCGCTGTTGGCATGGGAGAGGACCAGGGTATCAACGGTCCGAATCTTTTTTCGCCATAAAAACGGCGCAACGATACTTGAACCCACATCAAACACACGATTGTCGGAAAACCCGCCGCCGTCTATCAGCATGGTATGTCCGTGCGGAAGTTCCAAAAGCGCGGCATTGCCGTGTCCAACGTCGATCATGGTTACCCTTAGATCATCACGCCAAAGCCGCTGATACAACCAATAACCGGTGTCAACACCAAATATCAAAACCAATAGCAGGGCAAAAATGGCCACATGTTTTTGAATTGATTTTTTGCCTTGTATGCCCCGGTTTTTACCTAAATCCCCAGGCGTTCCCGGTTGAACACTTATTAGGTTGAACAGCACCCAAAACAGCCCGTAGAAACAGAATATCTCAAGGTAATTGGGAGTTACGGTTTTAATCGCCGCAAAAGGCCACTCCGACAAAAAATTGATGATTTTTATAACGTATTCCAATACCGCTGAGCATATTTTAAAACAAACCGTCGCGCCGGAAACCGTCAATGGATATATAAATACGGCTGTTATCCCCAATGGAACCACCACAAAACCGATCACCGGAATAAAGATAAAATTTGCCGGAAGCCCGATCAACGAGATCTGATTGAAATAATGCATCACAAGAGGCAAAGTACCGATGACGGCAAACAGTGATGTCATGAAAAAGTAATAAAGTCTTATACCAATCTTTGTCCCTTTTTGCTCCAGGGCTCTGTTTTCAGCGGTGGACCATGGTATCTGAACTTTGGAAAGACCATATATGATAGCAAAAACCGCAGTAAAGGAAAGCTGAAATGAAATTGTAAAAACAGAGGGCGGGTGAACCATCAGAATCAGCATTGCCGCCAGGGCCAGCGTATTCATGAGGTCATGCTCTCTTTCAAATAAAAACGTCATTAGAAATATGGTCACCATAATTACTGCCCGTTGGGTGGACGGCGACATTCCCGAAAGAAGACCATATACCATTACCGGAACAACAGATAGGATAACGGCCCCTTTTTTTGTCCAGGCGCGCCATAACAAAAATGGAAAAAAAGACAAAATCCATCTGAAAAACAAAAATGAAACAGTTGCGACAATACCGATGTGAAGCCCTGAAATGGCCAGAAGATGTCCGGCACCGACCCGGTTGAAAGCCTCTCTTAATTCAGGGGATATCGCATTCCGATCCCCGACGATCAGTGCTTTTAGCAAACCCTGCTGCTCTTTATCCCCGGTTCGGTCGATAAGACTTGAAATCCGATGACGTGCCCTCGCGATGATTACGCCCATCCCTTTTGTCGAATTTTTTTCGATCAGGGTCAGTTTGTGTTCCGAAACATAGGCACTCCCCCAAACTTTTTTGAAAGCCATATATTGTTTATAATCAAATCCTCCGGGATTATTAAAATTTCGAATGGATCTGATTTTCCCCCAAAAAACAATTCGATCTCCTTTTGACAGGCCGGGAGCATCTCCCGCAACAGTCAACCGAATCCTTCCCTTGACAGGAAATGGCTTGCCCTTGCTTTCAAGAGACTCTGTACGAAGAATACATTTTTGACGGTTTAAATACTTTCCACCGGATTGATCGATAACACCCGAAATTCTCCAGGGATGGGTGTCCATAAAATGGATGACATGGTTGGAAGGAAATGTTGGGGCCGACCATGGTTGTAGGGACAGATAGCCTGAGGCCAGCAAAAGAAGAAGGGGAGAAATCCGGGCGGTGCGTTTTTTTATGATAAAAAAGACAAGTGTGGCTGCATATATCAAAACAACGATAAGCATCCATGTACCATATCCCGGAAACCGGACACCGATGAAAATTCCTGAAATCATCGAGAAAAGGAGAGGAATAGCCGGACGGGAATAAAACGTTGTGGTTCCCATTTATCTCATTTAAATCTATGCCTTTACGCGCCGGATAACAGCTCCGAGCTGAGAAAACTTTTTTTCGATACTTTCATAGCCACGATCCAGATGATACACGCGATGGACCTCTGTCGTGCCTTTTGCCACCAGCCCGGCCAGGATCAACGAAGCACTTGCCCTTAAATCCGATGCCATGACCGGTGCACCGTACAGCATCGGCACCCCTGTAATCATCGCCGTATTTCCTGAAACTTTGATGTCCGCACCCATTCGCTTCAGTTCACTGACATGGATTAACCGGTTTTCAAATATGGTTTCAGAAATCATGCTAAACCCTTTGGCGACCGACATCAGCACCATAAACTGGGCCTGCATATCTGTGGGAAATCCCGGATAAGGCAGCGTTTTTACATCAACGCTTTCAATTTCATGCGTCCCTTTAACCTGTATGCTTTTATCCTTGGCGAGCACTTCGGCACCGCAAAGTCTGAGCTTGTGAATAACCGCTTCCAAATGATCGGGCTCACAATCCAAAAGGGTCACATTCCCTCCGGTCAGGGCGGCTGAAACCATAAAAGTACCGGCTTCTATTCGATCAGGAATAATGTTGACCGATACGGGTTTCAACACGGATACGCCTTCGATGGTGATGACCGATGTGCCTGCCCCTTCGATCTTGGCCCCCATCCGTTTTAAAACATCGGCCAGCGCGATAATTTCAGGCTCTCGGGCAGCGTTCCTCAACACGGTAATGCCTTCAGCCAGAACAGCGGCCATCATAAGGTTTTCGGTTCCGGTTACGGTGGGAATGTCCATATAAATCTCTTCTCCTCTGAGACGATCCGCTGCAGCTTCTACGTAACCGTGTTTTAATTCAATCCTGGCACCGAGACCGGCAAGCCCTTTTAAATGCAGATTTATGGGACGCGCACCGATTGCACATCCTCCGGGCAAAGACACCCGTGCTTTTTTAAGCCTGGCCACCAGGGGGCCAAGTACCAGAATTGAAGCTCTCATTTTTCTAACGAGATCATAAGGCGCCTCATGATTACACACACCGCCGGCATCTATTCGAACAGTATCTCCGTCTGTCTCCAGCCGGGCGCCGAGATTTGAAAGTAAATCTTTGGTACTCTGGATATCTTTGAGGTTCGGAACATTGGTGTATGTATTCCATCCATCGGTAAGTAATGAGGAAAAGAGGATGGGAAGGGCGGCATTTTTTGCTCCGCTGATCCTTACCGTTCCTTCGAGAGAACGCATGCCTTCTACGATGATTTTGTCCATCTATCCCTCTTTTAAATAAAAAAGCGCTTTCCCGGCTTTATGACGAGGCAAGCGCTTTTAAGGCAGAAAAACAACCAGATGTTAATGGTGATGTTCGCCATTCTTCTTGGATGCATCAATGGCGGCCTTGATGATGCAATAGGTCATACCAATACCTAAAATGGTGAGCGCATACCAGAGGCCACCCATAAAAACCGTATGGCCCATGTCCCAGATCCATTCAAAATTAAAAGGAAACATAATCTATCCTCCTGACCGCTTTATGCTTCAGCCGGCTTTAATTCCTGTTTTAACTCGACCGCTGTTTCAGCCCCCGTCTCTTTTTCCGGTAAGGGTTCGATGGGGTTTAATTCCGGTTCATTGGGGAATACCGGCAGATAGCGGTAGGAAACGGCTATAAGGATGATACCGTATGCCACCGGGAGTATGGTTGTCGCAACTTCCTGCCAGCTCGGGAAATACATGGCCCAGGTATCAAACGTCATTACGGGGACAGCCATTACCTGCAGCACCATTACCCATCGATTGAGACAAACTCCGATGACGGCGAGGGTTGTGGCAATCCAGAGCGCCACAGGATTTTTACGCCCTTTTTGGGTAATTAGAATCACCGCAGGAACAAGGCCGCAAATCGCGACTTCCACCACGAGTATCCAGATGCCATACAACGGATTGTTGGAATAAAAATCCATTAGTTTAAATCCCTTGGACGGCGCTGTAACGGTGGCCCAGTACCAGGTATCAAAGGTTTTTGCAATGGTGTATGTCAGAATCATCCATCCTGAAATCTTGGCCAGAAGCTCAACTGCAACATCCCTGACCAGTTTTTTCCCGACCACTTTTTCAGTAATTTTTGTAACCAGAATGGTAAAGCACGGCCCACAGGCTGCGGCTGACCAGGTAAATAAAAAGAAGGTCCAGGGCCAGATAAAAATGCCTTCTCTAAAGGCAAAGGGCCTTCCGAACAGAACACCGGCAACGCCGCCCAGAGAACCCTGGTGGAAAAAGGAAAGAAATGCTCCGGTTGCCGCAAATACCGCCATGATCTCGTGCATGTTATGGCTGAGATGATGGAAAAAGGGTACTTTATCGATCTGTCGGTTCTCAAGAATAAGGGGGAGATATTCTATGGTCAGTACTCCGAAATAACAGGAAAGACAGAAGGCCACTTCCGTCAGCATGGAGTGAACATTGGCATGCCAGAAAATAAACCATCCCCTCAATGGCTGCCCGATATCGATAGCCAAAATGAGCAGCGCCGAACTGTAGCAGATAAAACCGATTAGTACGGCATAATTAATGATGTTCTTCAGCTCATCCTTCCCAAAGATGTATCGCAATAAACCCGTAAAAAATGCACCACCACCCACAGCAATGACCGCAAGGTCGGCCCAGATCCACAGTGCAAACCCGTAGTAGTCGTTCATATTGGTCTGGTTTAGCCCCTTGAACCAGCAGAGCAACATGGCATAAACGCCCCACAGCAGCACAATTCCGACTGCACCGATGAACAGCAAAAATTGCCATAGCGGGCATCGCTTTACGCCTTTGGGTATTAATGCAGAATCCATATGTTATGTACTCCTCAATAAATAGAGTTTCAGTTCTTGTTAGCTTTTAACCATGATGCACGGGCTCTTTGACTTTCCCCTCATCTTTCAAGTAGTTATCACCTGCTTTCCGAACCCACCCCCGGCTTGAAAGATAGTAGACCTTGGGATTCGTACCGAGTCTTTCGAGCAGCCGGAATGCATGGGGATTCGTCGGACGTCCGCCATGTTTATGATCGGGTTTAACCATATTGTATACCGCATGATTCGGATTATTCAGATCACCAAACGTAATGGCGTTTGCCGGGCATGCCTGAGTGCAGGCGGTTTGATATTCATTCTCTTCAAGTTCACCCCGCTTCTCAATAAATGCCTTTTCCTTTGCCAGTTGATAGCGGTGATAACAAAAACTGCACTTTTCAACCACACCGCGCATTCGGGGTGAGACGTTGGGGCTCAGGTATTTTTCCATACCATCCGGCCAGATCGGATCCCACCAGTTAAAATAACGGGCATGATACGGGCACGAAGCCATACAGTATCGGCATCCAAAACAGCGGGTATATATCTGGCTGACAATCCCGGTATCAGTACCGTAATCCGTTGCTATGGCCGGACAAACCGATACGCAGGGAGAATGCCCTTCATGTTGTCCTGCACACTGCATACAAGGCCTTGGGAGATAGCATATGTCTGTGTCCGGAAAAGGCTTTCCGTTGGACAGCCGGTAAACGGTCATCCATGTGATGCTCAGGCGTTTGTCCGATTCATCTTTTCGGAAGGACACATTATTTTCAGCCATGCATGCCACCATACAGCTGCCACACCCGGTGCATTTGTCCAGATCGATGACCATCCCAAATTTCTGGGCTTTAAAATGTTTCATTAGAACCTCTTTGGATTGACGATTATCGATTGAATGATAAACCGGAAAAACTCTCAGTCTCCAATGGTCAATCTACAATTATAAATAACATCAAGCTTTACTCAGCTTGGCCCTGATTCCCCATGCTGCATCCATGCCGGAGTCAGGGTCTTCCACCGGCCCGATCAGCGCGTTAAAATTTATTCCCTTGCCGGCCAGATAATCGTCGTATGCGGTATGTCCCAATCCTCTCGGCAAAGCGATAATACCGGGCATAATACCATCGAAGAGGTGAATTTTGACCTCTGCTTTTCCTTTCGGTGTACTCAGCAAGGCGCGCTGGGCTTCACGCAGTCCGGCAGATCTTGCAGTTATTGGATTAATCTCAACACATACATGTTCACCGATAAGAACAGTATCTTCAACCGTCTTGACAACAAACGGCGGAGTTCCGATATAGCCGCTGGCCAGTCTGATTGAATCATAGGGGATGAGTACAAGGGGATAAAGCCTTTCATCGCCTTCAATACCGGCCGGTTTAAATTGGGGCATCGAACCTGTATCCGGGTTGACGAACTCGAATTTGCCGGAATTTGTATCAAACAATTTTTCCAGGGTCTGAGTTATCGACTCAGTTTCGGACCAGAATCCTTCCTCAATCAGAGGTGTCCAATTGTTTCCCATCGTTTCTTTAAGACAGATATCATAACTGTCCCAAGGAAAGGCATTTGCAACGCTTCCGCCCAATCCTTTTGCCATCTGAATGATGACATCACCGACATGTTTGGTGTTAACCTGCGGCTTAACCACAGGTTTTGAAAGACTGATAAAGGGTTGAAGCAGGCCGACCGGTGCCGGCACATCTTCATAGCGCTCAAGAAAGACGTGATTGGGAAGAATAAGATCAGCATGTTGAGCCGTCTCGTCCATGTAAGAAGAAAAACTGACCACAAACGAAATTTTGTCAAAAGCTTTTCCGGCATTTTCGGTATCGGAAAGTGTATACAATGGATTGGCGTCGGCAACAAAGAGTGCCTGCAAAGGATACGGTGCTTCTGAAAGGATGGAATCTGGAAGACGATTCAACAGGTAACGCGAATTTGGATACTTCCTGCTTCTGGCTCCGTCCAGACGTTCGTATTGCATACCGACTGCGGCCGTCGCATCCATTTCAACTTCCGGCCAGTTGATATAATCTAAATCAGAAACAGCCCAAACACCGCCTTTTTTATTGATGTTCCCCACAATCGCATTCAAAGCGTGCACGGCCATACATTCATTAAGACTGACGGGGGTGGTTCCGTCTCCCCTTCCGCAAATGGCCAAAGGTCTTGAGGCACTGGCAAAACTCCGGGCCAGCGTACCAATTGTGGTATCATCAATTCCGGTGATCGCCGCAACACTATCCGGGCTGTATTTGTCCATCACCAACCGTTGCCAGTCATCAAACCCTTTGGCATAATTCGATATAAAATCATTATCGTACAATGATTCTTTGATGATAACATGAGCAAGCCCCATTGCCAGGGCTGCTTCGGTTCCGGGGTTAATGGGGATCCATTTGTTTGACTTGGCTGCCGTATTGGACAGGCGGGATTCGATCTGAATGAATTTAACATCACCGCTTTGCCAGGAACTGTTGGCTCTGAACATTCGTATCGGTGATCCCCACCCATCGAGGATTCCACTCCCAAAGCTCAAAATAAAATCGGCATTTTCCAAATCAAATCCGGGCAAGGCTTGAACACCCTGCATGATGCGTAAGGTAAGTTCATAAGAATCGCGAATAGACGGCATTTGCATCAAATTGGGAGAACCATAGGCGGTGAGAAATCTTTCAAAGAGTCGAGGGATGCTGCCGCGATCCGAACCCGATATGAATCCAACGGTATGTGATTGACCTTTTGACCTTATGTCGCCAAGCTTCTCCACGACGGCCGATATGGCTTCTTCCCAGGAAATTTTTTCCCATTTCCCCTGTCCTCTTTCTCCGATTCTTTTTAATGGGCCCTTGACCCGTGTGGGGCCATAAAGAAGCTGAAGGCCGGAGAGACCAAGGAGACAAATACCGCCGTTATTGACAGGATGTCCTTTCATGCCCTCAATTTTAACAGCCCGGTCATCTATTTTTCGAACAGTAATACCGCAACCACCGGAACAGAGGGTGCAGACAGAATTGACGTAACTGGCTTCACCATCCGGCGGTACCGGCGTCCATGGCCACATCTGGGACCATATCGAAGAATCATCCATCAGCTTCCATGGCAGTGGTGAAAGGGCTGATCCTGCAGCCCCGCCAATTACAAACGACAAGAATCCTCTTCTGCCGATCTTCATCTATGCTACCTCTTCATATATCGTTAAATCAAATACACGCCATTATTTGTGGCATACAAAACATGCATCTTTTTCCGTCTGAACGCTGCTGCCCTTGGCTGTGGACAATGACCATGGTGAAATCACATTGATGATATCATCGATGAGCCGATTCGTCGGGGTTTTAATACTTGTTTTTTCGATGTTGGCGGCTGTTATTTGGTGGCATTCGGCACAATCGTCCATTTTCATCCGGTCCCAGGTATTCTTTTTAAAACCACCAATACTCTTTCCCCAAATATCTCGACTGTAACCTGTTATCCGGTTCTCTTCATACACCTTTAAACTTTCAGACTCACCGATATGACCATGACAGGTAACGCAGTCCATTCCGCCACCCTTGATATGAGCGGAATGGGAAAAGAACACGCAATCCGGCTGTCTTGCGTATACCAGCCACGGGACTTCTCTTCCCTTTGACACATATTCCTCAACAAACCTGATTTCATCCGGATCGACGCCCTGAATCTCTTCATGACAGCCCACACACTGTTCCAATTTCGGGGACCCAGAAAACGTTCCGTCTTTACGAAGGAAATGGCAGCTTTCACACCCGTTTTCGACTTCAGCAACATGAATAACATGGTTAAAGTCGATGGGCTGTTTTTTCTGAGAGTATAACAGTTTCGGGAAAATGACCCACCCCACGATAAGGCTGGCAAATACCCCTAAAATAAAAAACAGAATAATGATGGCTCCGCCGGATCCATTGTTCTGTTTTTTTATAATCTCTTTCCCATGATCATCTAATGTGCTCATAAAAACTCCGTCAAGCTGTGGTTGATGGCTTTCACGATGCGGGCTAAATCTTTAAAAAAACCAAAATGAACATGCGGTCTTGTACCTATTGATCCTTTTTTTGTCAAGGGAAAATCATGTCTAATTTGCTTCATTTTGAGGTAAACTGGAGATTCTAAAGGCGGCGCAATAATGGATAATACGGAAGGAAAATCTTGATATTTTCTCAGTGCTTCGGTTCGTAAGTACGATGATGAATTTTGATCAGGGAAACGATTCCGAACAAGCGAAAATCCAAGGTTGACAAACTTGTAAAAAGTCAAAAAAACAACTTTTTACTAGAGTGTTTAGTATTTAGTGTTTGATAGCATAACAAACTGGAATTACAATATATATTTAAACAAAATACTAAACACCAAACACTTGATGAATGAGACATTTTACGAAATTATGAAGGGTTGAACGTTTAAAAAGCCTACCTAAAGTGAGCTAAAGTATCTAAACCCTAAGCACACGAACCTCTTGTCCGGTTACATGAACTCGGCAATTGAAACCGTCCTGTCTCCGAGCATATTTACATAACTCCCTTGTTCATTATCATACCAGCCGTAAATGACGGCCTGTGTAATCGGGATTCTGATAACAACTTCCCTTAATGAACATAGAACCTCTTTTTCCAATCCCGGTACTTTTTCCAGATCGATGATCTGTTCGGCAGTCCGAGTGTGGGTTACTTGTCCCTCGATAATCGCCGCAGCCCTCGGTATTCCAATGATATCCTCCGACACATTCTGCTTATCAGTATAATGGAGATACCCCTTGGGGTCGTCAGCTGCGGTCTGTCTGTATATATCATTGAGCATTTCCCTGCTGATCGGTTCTCCGGAAAGCTCCTCCTGCAAATTCAACACCAATATTATCAGAGAACCTGTGGAAATGGGAACCCTTACCGATTCTGCAATGAATCCGATCTCTGCCATTTCGGGAATGACCAGTCTTAAAGCATTGGCAGCACCGGTGGATGTCAGAATGATGTTATTTATTATGCTTCTGTTTTTCCTAAGATCGGTTGCCCCCGTTTTTGGAAGCCTGTCCAATACCTGTTGGGATCCTGTTGCGGCATGAACCGTTGCCATGGAAGCAGACAGTATTTTTTTAGCGCCAAACTCATTTAGAAGAGGTTTTATCATGTGTGCCAGACAGGTGGTGGTACAGGACGCATTGGAGATAATCTTATGGCGTCGGGGATCGTATACATTATCATTGATACCCATTACGGTCGTTACCGCATCGTCCGGTATGGGCTTGCCTTTATCCTTGATTTTAAATGGTGCCGAAACAATAACCTTATCGGCACCGGCGTCAAGATGACCCCGAACAGACCCCTTTGCATGATCGGAAGGGAGAGTTGGATCGAGAAATTTTCCCGTCGTATCGACAACCAGCTTCACACCATGCTCTCTCCAGTTCAATTCTGCCGGATTTCTGGACGTCCTCAAGAAACGAACCTTGACACCATCAATGTCCATCGTACCGGTTTGCTCATTCAAATTACGGATCAAAGATTCCGCATTTTGACCGTATAAAAACCCATGAAGTGAACCATAGGTTGAATCCCGCTCCGTATAATGGGCGATGTCGTCCAGGGATGTGCCCACCGCCCGACCGATATTAACGACAACTTCACTAAAATATTTCCGTCCCACATGGTGCCAGAGGGTCAGTTTTCCAATCCTGCCAAATCCGTTGATACCAAGCTTTAATCCACTATGTTTTTCAATTTCCATGGTAATACTCCCACTTGGATGGATCATTTTCTATTGATATCTGTTCTTTTTTTTACGATCCTTTAACCACGAGTCTTGTCGGCCTCACCGCTAGCGGCATCTTACACCGGCGTGATTACACGGTTTGAAAAAAGCATTATCCATGAAGCGATTTAACACATAAAAACACGCCGATCTTTGAATTGTTTAAGTTTCTTTAACCCTCACCAAATTTTGATAAACCGATCCTTCTCGACCGTCAATGCTTAAATAGTTTCCGGTATTAAACTCTACTTCGTTAAACCGACAGCTTTTATCCTTTTCATTGCAAACGAGATTTCCGCATCCGACGACACAGGTTTTCCCCAGACGGTGGGCGACAACCGCAGCATGTGAGGTTACCCCACCCCTTGCCGTCAGAAGGCCGTCCGCTGCGTAAATTTCCCTGATATCATCCGGTACGGTATCTCCTCGAACCAAGATCAAAGATGTTTTTGGCTCTTGGGTTCTCCAATGATCGATCTCTTTCAGATCGAAAACAATTCGCCCACTCATCGCTCCGCCGCTGACCCCGATGCCATGCCCCAGCAACGCGTGCTCGGCAATATCTTTGAGATCGAAGGTCATCACTTTTTTTCTTTCACGTATGCTCATATCCCGGCATTGCAGCAGGTACAAGTCCTCAGCATTCGGGCTCTCAAAGGTAAACTCTATTTCCTGAGGACTCCACCCCTTTTCATGGATCAACTCATTGGACAATTCTTTCAATGCCTTGTAAATTTTCGGGAAATGAGACTCAAGGATGATGTCTGTTTCTCGCATCTCAATGTCCTGTTGAATAATCGATATCGGCAATGTATTTACAAGGCCTGATGCAACATCTTCGCCTTGATTCCCAATGGTAAAATCACCCCACAACCTCAAGCTGTCTTCCGACCATCTGGGGTTGTGCGTAAAGAAGACACCGGTTCCGGATTCCTGTGAAACATTACCATAAACCATTTCCTGAACCGTTGCAGCGGTCCCCCAGTCATCCGAAATGCCCATAATTTTTCGGTAGGTTCTCGCTTTTGAAGACTCCCAGGAGCTGAAAACTCTTTTTATGGTCATATAAAGCTGTTCAAAAGGATCATCGATGACCTCAATCCCTGCATTTTTAATCATACTCTTGTAGGTCATGGCCACTTTACGCATCTGCAGCCCGGTAAATCCCTTTTTAAATTCAATTCCTGCTCTTCGCTTCAGTTCACTGATAATCGCATCAAAATCATCCCTTTCCAGGCCGAACGACATGCCGTAACATTGCAAAAAACGGCGATAACAATCCCAGGCAAACCATGCATTGCCGGTGCGTTTTGCAATGCCCGTTGCAATCTCCTCGTTCACTCCAACATCAAGGAATGTGTCCATCATTCCTGGTTGTGAAATAGAGGACCCGCTTCTCACCGAAAAGAGTAACGGATTGCCGGGATCCCCAAAAGTCTTGCCGGTAATGGTTTCAAGGTCGGAAATCTGTTGCATAATTTGTTCTTTGAAATTTTGTTCGGCCGGTGGATAACTGTCTATGATTTCTTTACAACGAAATGCCTCGGTGGAAATAATAAAACCAGGGGGAATCGGCATCCCGAAACTTTTCAACTTAACAAGGCTCAGTCCTTTGTTTCCCAAATAAATAATTCCGGAAACCCGCCTTGGAACATTGTTTATAGACGTCATCGCTTTTTCAGGGTCATAAAGAAGAAGCTGCTGGAGTTTGTCCTTGGGAAGTTTATTGGACTGCTGAAACAAGGTATTCAGAATTCGGCTTAAAAACAGATCAAGCTGCTGGAGCCCCAGAGAAAAGGCAATCGTTTCCCTGAAGAAGATTTCGGACACTCTATGTTTCAGCTTTTCGTGATCAATGGTGTCACCTCTCGGGAGGTATTTCGGCAAGATCTCTGCTTCAGGTATCTGTTCCAAAATCTGGTTGAGATTTTCCCCATGAATATTATTAAAATAATCGTTGATAATGTTCCGAACCGCCTGGGCGAATCCCTTGAAAATGTCGAGATACTGTGTAAAAGTGAATCCTCTGGCTTCAAGAGAATGGGCCAGCATATCGAGCTGTCGTTCGATTTCTACCGAGGGAATTCCATCGAGTTTCAAAGCTTTGTAAAATAATCTTAGTCGGTCGTAAATCTGAAAAAAAGTGGCTTTTGTGATAAGACTGAGATCAATGTCATCCACGAGTTCTTCAAAAAGAACATTGACCAGAGATTCGATTCGAAATGCAAGCCCTAATGCGTCAAACTTCATCTCCCTGTAACTGCCGTACATGGATGGAATGTCAATGGTAATATGCCTTTTTTTATAAATGTCCTCTTTGATTTCATAGGTCTGCTCGGAAAGGATGATTTCTTTTAATTCTTCCAGGTATTCAAGCAGGTTATATATTTTTTTATTTAAATCGGACGTCTGCAAAGCATTCTGCAGCTTGCTTATGTCCGGGAACGCTTCAGACCTGAATTGCGCAAGATAATTGTCCATCTCGATAAAATCGAGGTGGTATTTTTGATTTAACAGCTTATAAAAGGTTATCGCAAGCTCTACCCGTTCAAGATCTTGCTCCGAAACGTCTGAAATTTTTTTAAGAAGAGACTTTATTTCCGCATCTGTTATGGTGATTAAGCCATCCGGCAAAGAAACCCCACTCTCTTTTAGATGTACGATAACCTTATGAACGCCGTCGATATAAGGCCCTTTCGTATCGATTTCCTGGTATAGATTCGGGGGGACATAAGGCTCCAGGGGTTCCTTTTCCTTTGTTTCCCAAAAATTAAGTGTGGCCTCCATCAAATCGATAATCCGATTACTGCTTTCCACATGACTCTGCTTTCTTAAAAAATGGATCAACAGATCCCTTCTTCCGGATATCTCATCAATTTTTGTAGATATATCACGGAGTTTTCCTTCTGCGCCGATATCATTAAAATACACCGGAAAAAGCCTGCAAAGCTGTTTTGCCAAGTTATACACGGGTCCGATACCGCTGTTGAGCAATCTGGTAACATCACGGGGAAACAGGTCTATATCCTTAATAAAAACACCGCAAATTGACAGATGTATAATCAAATATGAAATAAGCCGTGTTGACCACATGGGATTGAGCTCGATAAGCTCAAGCCACGTCCTTATATTAAGGATGTGCGCAGGATTGACCTGTATTTGCCAGTCGTTTCCAACACCGATGATACCCGGCGACTGAAATCCCAGATCGATGACATATTCGATGAAAAATTTGACAAGATCGCTGTCGTCTGTTTTATATACGCCTTTCCCCATATTTAGAATACAGTTCAGTGCTGTTGCGGGATACTCACAGGTTCGCGGCTTGAGTATGGAAAAGGTTTTATGAATCAAGTTTCCAATATTTAAATTACTCTCATGGGCAATGAGCCAACTCAAGGTTCTGTTAATGTCCCTTAACGCTTCCTCATGGATCATGGACAGTCCGGAAATGTTCATAATGTGGAAAAGAAAAATAAGTTTCCACTGGTTGCCCTTGTAGTTGTCGGGGTTTTCATTTAAAAGTTTTTGGGGAACTTCCCGGTAGATTTCCACAAACTGATTATAATCGGGAAGTGTAACCAGCTCATTAAGGGCATCACGCGATGTAATGGTCTTGGACGCAGCTATCTTTTCAAGGAGAATTTTATATCGGCCGATCTGGTCGTGGGATATGTTATTGAAAAAATCTTTTAACCTTTCATGTTCTTCAAGCTTATCAGCCTTTTCTTCAAACCAGGCCAAAGGGTCCCTTTCATCCAGCCAGTATTCGTATATACGGTCATAATATTTTATAAGAAGTCGATTGATGGATTCATAATCTTCTATTTTTTCAGGTGAATACTTTAAAATCGCCTGAGCCAATTTCCTTATTTGATAGAAGCTTTTGACAAATAAAAAGAAAGCATCGCCTTCAAAACCTCTGATATGATCAAATGAATCATCAATGACTGGTTTGAATCTTTCATATTCAGATTCAGATTCCTTGATGACTTTCTGAATAAAAAGCAGAAAATTGTCAACAGCATCGGTTCTGACTTCCGTATCGTTTTTCGAGTCGATCGCCCGGCTGAAAATATCGACAAACAGGCCTGCGGCTTCAGGTCCTTTGGAATGGTTCTTTAGAAGGTGAAAATAATCGAGAGAATAGACCCTGGCTTCCTGAACAATAAACTGCCAGTTCTTGTAAGGATGAGACAGTTCTTTAAGGAAGACGTTAAACCCGTCCATGATGCCGTAATATTTAGACATCACCTCTTGTAAAACCGAATATTTTTCATCGATGGTGACGTCAACATAATAACTGGCAATATTAACTTCTAGGGCTTTTGACTCTACCATCAGACCCCCACTTTATGGATGATTGATTATTGGTGATTGGAGAGTTTTTCAAACTTCAACCTATAAAAAATATCAGACGTCGCTACTATTTTCAAGTTTATTTCAATCAACCATGATTATAGGATCATCTCCAAATTAATATATAAATTCATACCCAATTTTTAATCGACAGTCATCAATAAAAAAGCCCCTCCCAATGGAGGGGCTTTTTAACAACGTATTTAGAAACTTAGCAATTAGAGTTCAAGCCAAGAATCCGAGTAGAGAGACCTGCCGAGGATGACATTGGTGGTTTTCGCATAATCCTGCATCTCTTTGGAAAGGCTGGCCATATCCGGCTGATCACCGTCCATGACGCCATAAATCAAATCAACGATATCCTGGCGTTCGCCCCTGGCAATGGAGATCAACTGGTCGTCCAGAGGATCCGCAATCACCGACTCCATTCCGTATTTCTGGAGCATCACCATGTAAGTCTGATTCAAAATCGGCCTTAGATGATCCGGCGGACCATTGGAAATGTTGGAAAGCCCGCAGGTGGTCTTGGCACCAGGGGCGATGTCCTGGATCATCCCGGTAAATTCCATCAGGCTGATGGCCTGGGGTTGCTGGATGTTGACCGGCGTCACGATTCCGTCCACCCAGATCTTTTCATTGGGTATACCGGCTTCATTGGCTGCATACAGAAGCTCAACACAAAGGGCTGCACGTTCGTTCTCATCCCTGGGCAAGCCTTCAGGGCCCCACATGAGTGCGACAAATTCGGCATTATGTTCGGCAGCCAGGGGAATCATCTTCTCATAACGTTCCGGACGGCACATGATCGAGTTGATAATGGGCGTCAGTTTGCAGACCTTGAGTGCGGCAGTTATGGCATCAATATTGGAGGTGTCCAAAGCCAGAGGGATATCATCTACCACCTCCTGGACCACTTCAACCACCCAGGGCATCAACTCGTGACCTTCCTTTTTTGCCGGACCGAGATTGATGTCAATTACATCCATCCCCTTTTTCTTTTGAAAAAGGGCTTCCTCCTGGATCGGCTTGGGATCACGCTCCTTGAATGCCTTGCCGATCTTTTTAGATATGACGTTTAAACTTTCACCTATAAGTAGCATATGACCTCCCTCCTTTATCGGCAACCGCCGGATATTTCAGGGGCACGCCCCCCGCTGCTGTATTTCATTCGCTATTTGCCGCTCGCCATTTGTCAATTGAACTTTTTTGCGTTGAAAAAGTTCGATACCACCCCAACAAACACCATTGACTCATGACCAGCGGCCAATAACAATTCACCTGTAAAAATTACTTAAGCGAATATCGAACTGCCCGTCAAAACGTGTTAAGTTGTTATCTTGACTTGAGAAATGCCGGAATGTGAGCAGCTTCTCTCGGACCGACAGTAACGGTCCAGTCCGGCAACTCTTCTTCCATATCACCCACAATGGATGCCGCATAACCGGGAATAATCACTTCCTTCTTTTTGATTTTATCCGCTATACCGCATTTTTTGACAAACATCCCCACGTCGTCACCGGAAAATTTTCCGGCGGCCCATGCCGTCAATACGGACAGACCTTCGGAGTCTTTGATCAGCAGCCATGAGGGGACCTTGCTTCCTTCAATTTCGCCGACCACGATAAAGTAGGTCAAGGCGAAATTGGTGGTGACCAGCACCGGAGAGTTTTCATCAGGATTACCGATTTCATAAATGCCCTCTGTCACGGTCATGGGTCTTTGCGGATCGGTGAAGATATTCAGCCGCTCCACCAACAAAGAGAAAAGGCTCTCTCCGGTGAAATCGGACAAAATCGTGATGCCCCCGTACTTGGCAATAAACATGGCGGCAATGACCGTTTCCATGTCCAGGTTCGAGGCCATTTCACAGGGGAATGTAATGGTCGGGAAACCGAGCGCCCTGTTTAAAGACTTGAGAGCTTCTCGGCGGATGACCACCTGGTCTCGGAACGCCTGCTTGATCTCTCTGGATCCCGGATCGATGACCAGATCCTTGAGGCCCATTCCCGTTAACTTGGTGGTCAAGGGAACCAGACCTTCAACAGAATCCGCCTTGACCGCCAAAGGCAAATCATTATCTTTGGCAAGCGCACCAAAGGCATCGGCATTGCTTTCGGTAGCCGCATATATCAGCGGACGCTTGAACTTGCAGGCTTCGATTCCGGCGGCCATTACATCGGCATCTTCCGACATCAAAACCAGGTTGAATTCCGAATTCTCGGCAATGGTTTTTGCGGCTGCGGCAAAGGCATCCTTATCTCCGTTGACATCTTTCAGGGCCACCAACTCGGGCCTTAAATTAAAACCCACCCGCTCAAACTGGAAGGCATTCCATATCTTGAGCTTGGCCTCGAGATCGGACCCGGAAATATCGGACCCCACCATCGCACCGATAGGTGTCGGGCTGTAAAACGTTTTTTCATGACGATACAGGACGGTTTCACCCCCGGCTTTCGTCTTTCTAACACCTTGTCCCACCGCCACAGGCCGAATCGGTGGTGCCGACGCTTCAGCAAGCTGCTCTCTCGCCTCGTCGGATACGTATGGGCAGGCGTCGAGTTCCGCCTTGCCGGATGCCAGATTCATGGCAAAAGCAAGGCATGTAGGGACCCCGCATTCCTTACAGTTGGTTTTCGGCAGTAGTTTGAAAATCTGAATACCGGTTAATGCCATTTTTATCTCCTTATTCTAATGGATCAGGTTTCAAGTTGTGATATTCAATTGCAAGGTTTAAGGAGCGGCAGTATTGCGCTCCTTAAACCTTTGAAGTGTCAATATTATCCGATAATCGGATCCATGGAAAGGGCCGGATGGCCGACTTTTTCAAGGAACGGCATAATCTCTTCTTCCGTGATGCCAATGGTTTCATCGGCAATTTTATTGATAAAGTCCGGATCGCCGAGTTCTTCACCCCTCTTGATGAGCCGCTCTTTGAGCTCTTCTTTAAGCATCTTGGGCATCCAGACCAATCGAAACAGGCCGCCGTCACCCACGATGAACTTACGCTGGGTAATATTGTACTTGGAATGTCCCACGAATCCCGGCGAAGAAGCACCACCACCCATAACACCGGCCAGTGTGGTGAATTTCATGCCGCAGGGCGTTTCACCCATGTAATCCCGGCCCACGGTCATGACGCCGTTACAGGACGGCAGCATGGCCGCAATACATTCGCAGCACCCGCAGGTGGTCATGGGATCATGCACCAGGGAGTAAAAGTTGTAATGGGTGACGTTTCCCCGTGAGGCCTTTGTAACAAAATCGTTGACCCCTTTCCACTGGCCCAGTACCGGATCGATCACCTCACCCTTTTCGATGGGCTGGTTGGGACCGGTGGGGTTGATCTCGAAGGATGCCTTGCAGTCCATCCAGTTGTAAGCACCGCAGAGACCGGTTCGCTCGGGACTCACCGTACAGACATGGTTGGGTGCAAAAGACTGGCAAAGCGTACAGGAGTAGTAAATTTCCTCTGCTTCGTCGGTCATGTTCTCAACCCGTTCGTCGCGATGCTTGTACTCTGCCCGGGCTCTCTCGGTCAACTTTTTCACATCCTCCGGTTTGGTATAAAGCGTGACCTGAACTTTATCCAGAATTTTTTCAAAATCCTGATGGAATTTGGCATGTAGAACAATGCCGATATGCTTCAGGCTGAAACCCTTTTCCATGACCGTTTTGCTCACCCGGATCCAGGCAATATCCCGCTGACCGATATGCATGATCCCCTGGATATAGTTAATCAGGTGATGAATCTGGCGCTCGAGAATCGGCTCGAAATCTTCCTGGAACTCACGACCGGCAATCTGGATATAAATTCCCAGCGGGAAAGTATCTCCTTCTTTGAGCTCGGTAATATCAGGACCGATGATGGTCACCTTGCCGTCGTCGATCTCTTTCATATCCGCCATCTTAACCAGCTCTGTGGCCTGGGTCTTCCCACCGCCGCACTGGGCATACAGATCTTTGCCCCGAACGCGCTCGCCCTCAAATGCCGGACCAAAAGACATCGGGATATCGATCTTGGTGACATGCACCTTGAGCCCACGGACTTCCACGGATCTCTGGCAGATTTCATCATGGGGTACATTGGGTACCACATGTTCGTAGGTGCAGATACCGGTGGGCAAAATCTCGGGGACATCCGTATCGGCCAGGGTCGGGAAACCCCAGTTTACGCAGCCCGCAGCCGCACATGCCCAGCGGGTTCCGATTTCGCCAAAAGCGTTAACAAACGCAAAGATTCTGTTTTTATTATACATAAGAATCTTTTTATAATCACCGGGTTGAACCCCGCCAAAGGCCATGGCCGCCCGGTTGGCAAATCCCAAGGCAAATACGGCCGATGAAATATCCGGCCCAAAGGGCACGATCCGGGTGTTCCATCCGATCTGAACACCGGCTTGAATAAGCTGATCGATCACCGATGTTCCGTTGTGGCCGGATGCGCAGAAGATATAAAGATTTTTCAACTGGTAATCTTCCACAATCATCTTGGCAATCTCGGGCGTGGGACACGCCCCTACAATGGCTGCAAAGCCTGGAGCGGTGCCGTCCACAAATTCAACCCCTCTTTTTCTCAGGATAACATCGTCGGCCGGGCCCAGCCAGATCTTGCCGGCCTCTATATCCGGTTCTTCGTGGGGATAGTAAAAATCAGGATCCGTAACACTTCGAATTCCTTCTCTAATTTCATACGCAAGTATCGATGCCATGCCTGCATCCAGAAGGGGGCCCAGGTACGGCAGATGGTTGACCCGCTTGATATGAGGCGGGAGCAGCCCCCGGGCAAACTTCATCGGTTTTTGCAGATCTTCCAGGGTTTCAACCTTGTGACCGAGAAGTGAGTAGATTACCGGCAGATAGTAACCGGTGTTGGGAAACTCAACTTTAGTATCTGCATTATAGGAAGCCAGGGAATTTCTTAAAAGCCCTTCAACTTCCGAAACAACGTTATAGCCACCTTGTATGGCAGCAAATGCAACTAACTTTGACATACATTCCTCCTTCGTTGAGGATTTATTTCTACCTCATATTTTAATTCATTTTGTCTTATCAGGCTTGCTGAGATTTGGCTTCCATTTCCCGGCGATCCGCCATATCCATCAAAACCCTATCCCTGGCCTTGTCGATACCCAGTTCTTTGCGTTTCTTGTCGATATGGGCGATCATCTTATGGGCATGTTTGATCGGGTCCGGTTCACAGTCCCACATACCCCCGTAAATGTTTTCAAGTTCTTTGTACAGATAATCCCTGAATTCGGGCGCACCGTCCAACGGCATGTGATATCCAAAGACCGTGTATATGCCCGAAGAAACCACATAATGGCCAATTGAAATGGCTTTTTCACTCATCCACTCCGGCGCGCTGCCGGCCACCGGCAGATCCCGAATGTCGTTTCCAAGCCCCCCGGCCTTGACGACTTCAGTTGCCGCCAGAAGAATCCGGCTGTTGTCCACGCATGAACCCAGATGCAGCACCGGAGGAATACCAACGGTCTCACACACTTCGGCCAATCCGGGCCCGCAGTAAACCTGGGCCGTTTCCGGCGTCAGAAGCCCGTGCATGGCACAGGCAATCCCGTTGCATCCCGTGGTCAATACCAAAACGTCGTTCTTGATCAGCTCTTTTACGATGGTAATGTGCGCATCGTTGTGACGGGTCCGGGCATTGTTGCAGCCCAC
>JAWOIY010000131.1:0-30035 GCA_046484425.1 Desulfobacterales bacterium
TTATGTCAAAAAATACAAATTCCAAGCACCAAATTACAAATAAATCTCAAATTCAAATACTCAATGACCAAAACCTTCCAAGACGACATTGTTTGGATATTTGAATTTCGGTCATTGGGATTTGTTTGATATTTGGGATTTGATATTTGGAATTTCAGTAAGTCAATGAACATAAGGTAAAGCGAATCCCCTATGGGGATAACCAAAACCTGACACTTTGGGCCAGGATTCTTTACTGAAAGGGGATTTCGGAAAAAAGGACAGACATGGACAAAAAAGAGTTTATCAAAAAGATAGAAGTCAACGGGAGAGAATACCGTATCGCGGATATCACGCTGCTGGAGAAAAAGGGAATTGCGGACATCAGACGACTTCCGTTTTCCATTAAAATACTCGTCGAGAATCTGTTAAGAAAATTCGACGGTCGAACGGTGAAAGAAGAAGATCTCATAAATATCGCCCGGTGGAAAAAATCATATGACGAGCCCGTAGAAATACCGTTTCATCCGGCCCGCGTGCTGATGCAGGACTTTACCGGTGTTCCGGCGGTGGTCGATCTGGCGGCCATGCGGGATGCGGTCAGAGATCTTGGCGGAGATCCCATGAAGATCAATCCCCTGGTTCCGGTAGATCTGATTGTGGACCACTCCGTCCAGGTGGATTATTACGGGACGGCAGATTCCCTGGAGAAGAATGTTGCCAAAGAATACGAACGGAATGCGGAAAGATACGCCCTTTTGAAATGGGCCCAGAAGAGCTTCGACAATTTCAGGGTCGTTCCGCCGAATTCCGGGATATGCCACCAGGTGAACCTTGAGTATATCGGTCATGTGGTGATGGCCCAAAAACAAAACGGCGGATGGACGGCGTATCCGGACACCTTGGTCGGGACCGATTCGCATACGACCATGATCGACGGCATCGGTGTGGTGGGATGGGGGGTTGGCGGCATCGAAGCAGAAGCCGTTATGTTGGGACAACCCTATTACATGTCGATCCCCCGGGTCGTGGGGGTTCGGCTGGTGGGTGAACTCGAAAAAGGGGTCACGGCC
Source organism: Desulfobacterales bacterium (assembly GCA_046484425.1). Lineage (GTDB taxonomy): Bacteria > Desulfobacterota > Desulfobacteria > Desulfobacterales > UBA11574 > UBA11574. The sequence continues at coordinate 1,053 of JAWOIY010000131.1, forward strand.
ACGGACCTCGTGCTGGTCATCACCGAACTTCTCAGAAAACACAACGTCGTTGAAAAGTTTGTCGAATATTTCGGGCCAGGGATGAAGAAGCTCACCATTCCAAGCAGGGCCACCATTGCAAACATGACCCCTGAATACGGTGCAACCATGGGGTTTTTCCCGGTGGACGAGAAAACCGTGGAATATCTCAAGCTCACGAATCGGGAAGATCGAGCCGCTCTTACGGACACATACACCCGCGCACAGGGTCTTTTTTACACCGGCGATGAAGCACCGGAATATTCTGAAGTGATCGAGCTGGATCTTTCCACGGTAAAGGCCTCCCTGGCCGGTCCGGCCAGACCCCAGGACAGAATCGAATTGCAGGATTTAAAGGGCAAATTTGCCGGGGTTATGGGGTGTGAATATGACCGGAATGCGGAAATCAGCGTCATGTCCTCACTTCACGGTGAATCGGGATCCCGGACTGCCGGGTCGTCGTTTTGCAAACCGATTGACGATAAAAAGTGTGCGGTGAATATCAATGGAAAAGAAGCAACCATCGGCAACGGAAGCATCGTGATCGCCGCCATCACATCCTGCACGAACACCTCGAACCCTGCCGTCTTGATGGGTGCAGGGCTTCTGGCCTGGAATGCCGTGAATAAGGGCCTGAAGGTTCCGGATTATGTGAAGACCTCCTTGGCGCCGGGATCCAAAGTGGTCGTTCGATATCTGGAAGCAGCCGGACTGACCCGTTACCTGGAGACGCTGGGATTCCATCTGGTGGCATTTGGATGTACCACCTGTATCGGAAACAGCGGCCCCTTGCATCCGGAAATTGAAAGGGCCATCGCTGAAAACGAACTGACGGTGGCTTCGGTTCTGTCGGGAAACCGAAATTTCGAGGCCAGAATCCACCAGAGCATCAAAGCCAATTATCTGGCATCCCCCCCGATGGTGGTGGCATTTGCCATTGCCGGAAGGATCGATATCGATTTGACCATGGAACCCCTGGGATTCGATGGAAACGGAGCGCCGGTCTATCTCAAGGATATCTGGCCTGCGGATGATGAAATCGACCGCCTGGTGAAGAAACACGTAAAAATCGAGTTCTTCAAAGAAGAATACGGTAAGATTTTTGACGGAGATCGATTCTGGCATTCTTTGAATGTTGCGGAAAGCACGACCTTCGAGTGGGATCCGAAGTCCACCTATATCAAAAAACCGCCTTTTTTTGAAAATTTCAGTCTGGATCAACCCGAAACTTCGGATGTGGCGGATGCCGGCGTGCTTTTACTATTGGGAGATTCGGTGACTACAGACCATATTTCTCCCGCAGGTGCCATCCCGGCCGGGTATCCAGCCGGAAGGTATCTTATCAGTGAAAATGTGGTTCCGGAAGCATTTAACTCGTACGGTTCGAGAAGGGGGAATCACGAGGTCATGATGCGGGGAACGTTTGGTAATATCCGGATTAAAAACAAACTGATATCCCCTAAGGAAGGGAGTTTTACAATCAAATTCCCGGACAAAGCGGAAATGTTTGTCTACGATGCGGCCATGGCATACATTCAGGAATCAAAGCCCCTGGTGGTTTTGGGCGGCAGGGAATACGGTACGGGATCTTCCAGGGACTGGGCTGCCAAGGGAACGGCCCTTCTGGGAGTCAAAGCGGTGATTGCATCGTCTTTTGAGCGCATACACCGGAGTAACCTGGTTGGAATGGGGGTACTGCCTTTGGTATTCAAAGAAAATGAAAACCTGGAAACCCTGGGCCTGACAGGCTCAGAAACCTTTTTCATCAAAGGCATCGCAGATATCCACCCGAGAAAAGAACTGGCCGTAAGAGCGGTTCAAGCGGACGGAAAAGAAATTTCTTTTGATGTTATCGCCAGACTCGATACGGAAGTAGACGTTGACTACTTTTTCCATGGCGGCATTCTTCAATATGTATTGAGAAATATTCTCGCTGAACAATAGGTCCGTCATTTTTACTTTACGAAAGGTGCACTATGAACGCTAAGGACTTGCTGAAGCCCTTTACGCTGAAGTCGCTTCAACTGAACAGCCGCGTGGTGATGGCACCCATGACCCGAAACAGATCCCCCGACCATGTTCCCGGACCCGAAGTGGCGAAATACTACAGAAGAAGAGCGGAAAATCACGTGGGACTGATCATCACCGAAGGAGCGGTGGTGGATGCCGCGGGACATGCATATCCGGATGTTCCCAATTTTTTCGGCGAAAAGGCTTTAATCGGCTGGAAACGGGTTGTGGAAGCGGTACATAGCGCCGGGAGCAAAATATTTCCGCAGCTCTGGCATGCCGGCAGTGTTCGTCAGCACGGTATGACGCTGTCCCGAAACCTGCCGGCTTACGGTCCTTCGGCAATTCCGCATCCTGCCGTTGAAGACGGCGAAAATCCTGTTGAAATGTCGGTGGATGATATTGACCGCATCATCCTGACCTTTGCCCGTGCGGCGAAACAGGCCAAAGACATTGGATTTGACGGGGTTGAAATCCAAGGCGCTCACGGTTACCTGGTGGACCAGTTTTTTTGGGACCGAACCAACAAGAGGACAGATCGCTTCGGTGGTGAAACGTTGGCCGAACGCACCTATTTTGCATCCGAGTTGGTCCGGGCGGTGAGAGAAAAGGTGGGCCAAGAATTTCCGATTTGTCTGCGCATTTCCCAATGGAAAATGGGAGGTGTAGATACAAAGCTGGCGAACACGCCCCGAGAATTGGCAGCCTTTTTGGCCCCCCTGTTGGATGCGGGCGTGGACATTTTCCACTGCAGTTCACTGCGGTTTTTTGAACCTGAGTTTCCCGGTTCTGATTTGAACCTGGCCGGTTGGACGAAAAGGATAACACAAAAACCTGTTATCACCGTAGGCAGCGTAGGCTTGGATACGGATTTTGTCAGCATGCGGATAAAAGGAGAAACACCCAAGGTGTCCAAAAAGAACATCCACGAATTATTGGATCGCCTTTCTCGCGATGAATTCGACTTGGTTGCCGTTGGCCGTGCTTTGCTGGCGGACCCGGCCTGGGTGATCAAAGTAATTGAAAATCGATTGGATGAAATAAACCCATTTACAATGGAAAGTCTGAAAACCTATGGTTAAAAAAGCGAATAGATTTCAATAACGGTCAGTTTCCCTTATGAATTGGAATCAAAGTGACTGGTATGGTCGGGATCTTTGATGGGCCAGGATTCTTTACTTTCAGGACCAAAATTCAAGACGGTGGCCTTCAGGATCAAACAAATAAAATGCTCGCGATCCCCATACGCGTTTAATTCGACTCGTTTCTATCCCAAGCTGATTTAAGCGGCGATGAATTTTATCAACATCTTCGACCTGCCAGGATAGCGTTATTCCATTACCGTCCGCACTTTTTATTGATGCATATGCCGCATTTGCGATACTTAAATAAGCGTCGCCCACCAGTTGAAATTCCACAAACCAATCTGATTCATGATTAATCAGAAAGTTGAGCACATCACGATAGAACTTAACCGTAACTTCCCAGTTTCGGCAGTAAAGAATAATATTTGAGCGCTTAATTTTATCTGTGAGCATTGTTTATCTCTCAAGGAACCTTTGCATCCACAATCATCCATTTCTCAAGATAATGCGATTCATCAGCTTGGCCATAATTGTATTCAAGCTTTCAATTTGATGATAGCCCTTACGGATTTGATCGGCAGTTTGGATAAAAGGAGCGGATATAACCTCGTCTCTACAATTCTGGATCAACGATTCGATACTCGACTGAGTTGACTCCAAATGAAATTGTAAAGCAATCACCCGATTCAGATATACAAGCGCTTGGTTTTTACAGGCTTTACTTTCGGCCAGATGAACAGCCCCTTTTGGAATGTCGAAAGTATCGCCGTGCCAATGAAATGCCATGAAACGCTTCGGCAATATTTCCCCGAGAGAAGTATTTTTCGCCCGTGGTGTTTTGTATACTGGAAACCATCCGATTTCCTTAAACGAATTCTGATATACCTTAGCGCCTAATGCTGCAGCAATGAGTTGTGCGCCAAGACAAATTCCGACTACAATTTTTTTATTGTGAATCGCTTTCCGGATATACGCTTTTTCAGTCTTTAGCCATGGGTATTCTTGTTCATCGTAGACACCCATCGGCCCTTCTATTACAATCAAAACATCAAAATCCGATAAAAAGGGGTAAGGATCATCTTCATACAATCTTGTTCGGCCTAAGTGAACTCCATTTTTATCCGCCCAATTTCCCACATACGCGATATCTTCAAATGGTACATGTTGTAAATATTGAATTTTCATACAGTTTGCTTCTTATTTTATAGTCTGCAATCATTTCATGGTGTATCTGAGAAAAGCACCTGTCCGCTGATAAAGGCTAAGCATTTTTCTTCACAAGGCAACTAAATCCTGTCACGCTCATCTATAAGGTTTCTAAGCACCGTCCTCTCCGAAGGGTTAATCTCAAATATCGGCAACAAACTTTTTCCCATATTCAGCACATTTGGCCGTGCTTTCATCGTCAGGATTCCACAACACCTTTATTCCATCATCCACTATTTCAAAGCCCGCTGATTTCAAATTTTCAGATATAATTTTGGTCGACTCACCACTCCAGCCATAGCAACCAAAAGCGGATGCTTTCTTGTTTTTAAACTTTAGTCCTTTTATCTCCTCAAGGATGCCCGCAACCGAAACCAGGATGCCCCTGTTGATGGTTGGAGATCCAACAAGGATCGCTTTTGATTTGAAAACCTCAGTGATGACATCATTCTTATCTGTTTTAGCTAAATTAAATAACTTTACGTTGACCGCTTCATCGGCCGCTTTGATTCCTTGGGCAATGTTCTCAGCCATAATGCGAGTACCGTTCCACATCGTGTCATAGATAATCGTTATCTGGTTTTCCTGATAGTCATCAGCCCATTCCAGGTATCGTTCGACAATCTGTCCGGGATTGTCGCGCCAGATGATACCGTGGCTCGTACAAATGATATCCAGAGGCAGATTAAAAGACAGTACTTCTTTTATCTTCTTCACAACCATGGGACTGAAGGGCGTTAATATGTTCGCATAATATTTTATGCATTCAGTAAATAGCTCGTTCTGGTCAACAAGATCATTGAACATATACTCCGATGCATAATGCTGTCCGAACGCATCATTGCTGAACAAAACATTGTCTCCTGTCAGATAGCAGAACATACTGTCCGGCCAATGGAGCATCGGCGCCTCCACAAAAACAAGGTCTTTTTGTCCCAGGCTCAGTTTGTCACCGGTTTTTACAACATTGAAATTCCAGTTTCGATGATAATGTCCTTTTAACGATTTAACACCGTTACCGGTGCAATAGATGGGCGTATCGGGGATAACAGACATCAATTCCGGCAATGCACCGCTATGATCGCTCTCGGCGTGATTGGCGACAATGTAGTCGATTTTGTTCAGGTCGATTTCATTGGCCAGGTTTTCCACAAACTCTTTGGCAAATGGTTTCCAGACCGTATCGATCAAGGCCACTTTATCTTCTTTAACCAGATAAGCGTTATACGAGGATCCCCGGTGGGTGGAGTATTCGTCACCGTGAAACTTTCTAAGTTCCCAATCGATTTTGCCAACCCAGTAAACATTGTTTTTAACGTTAAGACTCATGATGTACTCCTTTTTTATTATGATTTTTAAATACCCCAGTCGTTTGCGACGGGAAGTTTCATTTTTGAAATATCTCAGAAAAGATCCCATTATGATGCAGAATCTTTTATCTGGCTTCTTGTTCCCTTTGTGGCCTGTCGCTGAATGCTGTAGCCTCTGCCTTTTTAATGAACGTCAACCATATGGCTTGCAGCAAAAATACGAACAGCACAATAGCCCCGGTGGCAAATATCACATCCGGGACCAACCGCGCCCAGCTTAGTGCGCGAATCACCGGCCCAGATGTAATTTCTGGGCTTCGGGCAAACCACAATCCATATTTAACGGCAAAATAGAGCTGATAAAAACCGGACGGCGTGACAATTTTCACGGGAATAGGCGGTTTAGCCCTGTTGATAAGATATCCCCCAAAAATCAAGACTCCGAAGGTAAGGATGAGGAAAAATAACAGTATTGCTCTGACCTTTGTGTTCGTCATCATTAATCACTCCGAGCAATAGAAATTATGTTAAAATAGAGTCAAAAAGCTATATTGGTCGTTATTATTCCCAATGAATGCATTCGACAGGGCATGTTTCGATGGCCTCATCAATGCATTCTTCAGGGCCCCCCTCCGGCATAAGAACAAAAGCCTTTTCAGCCTCCTCGTCAAAACCAAACACCTCAGGGCAAAGTTCAACACAGCTCTCGCAACCGATACATTCTTCCGTTTCAATGTAAACTTTTTTTCCCATGATGTATTTTCTCCTATAACAAAATTGTTGATCGAGCTGTTCAAAATTAAACGAACTTATGTGGATAATCTGAAACAGTATTTTTAAAGTTTATATTCGGGCGATATCGGACACACAACCGAGCATGTTACGCACTGATAGCATTTTTTAACGTCATGTCCACCTGCCGCTATAACCGATTTAATAAAGTTTAAATCGGATTCAAGAACTTCGACTTCTTTCATTTCCAATACCTCCAGCCGAATTTAAATGAGAATCCACGGTTTTTGAGTCAATAATCAGAATTCTAAGCTTTAAACCAAGAGTTGATACGCAATCAATCAACCTTGACATTTTTTTTACCGCCAAAATACCGCATGAACTGTGCTCTTTCATATATCGATGGATCTATGCTTTTGCTCTGGCTCATTCTTCCTTTGAAATCAGACAATCGCTTAAAGCCCCTGCTCACCATCCAGCTTTTTAAACGCTCCAGTAACTGTTCAATGTATCCTATGCCATTGCTGTAAAGACAGGACACGACTTGAACCGCATCGGCACCGGCCAAAATCTGCTTAATAACCGCATCGCCATCGTGGACACCGGTTGAAGCGGCAAGATCACAGTCGACCTTTTCTGCCATTATTGCAACCCATCGTAAAGAAAGAGCCAATTCTGAGGGCCTGCTGAAAACGAATGAAGGCACGACTTGGAATTTGTCTATATCGAAATCGGGGCTAAAAAAGCGGTTAAAAAGCACCAGCCCCTTAATACCTGATTTTGACAATTTTTGAATCATGGGTCCAAGGTCTGTGAAATAATGACTAATTTTCAATGCGACCGGGATATAGACTTCTTGCAGGATTTTCTCAATAACCTGAAAATATATTCTTTCTGTATCTTCTTTTGAGCGGCTGAAGTTTGATGGTAAAAAGAACATATTTAATTCGAGTGCATCAGCTCCAGCTTGTGCTAAGTGTCTGGCGTAAGCTATCCAATCAGCAGAATGATAATAGCAGTTGATGCTTGCAATGACGGGGATGGAAACATTGCTTTTGCTCTCTTCAATAAGTGTGATATATTTATTTAAATTGTCCTCTCGAATTTTGTAATCATAAAAATCAATTGGATTCTTGCGGCCATCATAATCAAAGTATTTAGGAGGAGAGCCTGTTTTTCCTGCTTTTTTTATAAAATCCTCATACTCATAAGCTATCTCTTCTTCGAAAATAGATTTTAAAACAACAGCACCGGCACCATTTTCTTCTAAACCTTTTATCTTTTTAACTGAGCTTGTTAATCCCGAACTTCCTACGATAATAGGATTTTTTAGTTTAATACCAAGATATTCGGTTGATAAATCCACCATTTTATTTTCCCCCTTCTACCATTATAAACTTGATTTCGGAATTACCCTATGACGACTTGATAAAAATGGGGCGTGGGATCGCCGTCAAATAGTGGTTTTACATGCTCACCTGCTTTTTCATGGGCAGGACTGCTCTGCACTGCCTTGAAAGTATCTTGATTTTCAAACTCAACGATAGCGGCATAATTGCCCTCCCCAAAAGACTTCAAAAGCCTCCTCCTGATAAAACCCTTAAACTTGGAGAATTCTTCGTTGGATGAGACAAACCACTCTCGAAATTCAGCATCCTTACCTGCTTTTATCGGCGGAAAAGAGATTAGAACTACAAACATAATGTCACCCCCTTATAGATTATCTTTACATTCACAATGGTTTATTTCTATGCCCAATCTTTCTCGATTCAAATCCCTTCCAATCACCTCCTTTTAATTCTGATTTGGAGCGACCAATGAAAAGTATTATGCAACTGAACCCTACAGTACGGCCATCCGTAGCGAATTCAACACCCAGCAGTCAGCGCGCTTTAAATAGAAGCACTGAATCCCATCGAAACAGGCCTTCGTATCTTTCCGCTCATGCGAAATGTCTAAAAATCTATTCCCAGTTGTCTGGGATATTGGGTGAGAACCAACGGCTGTTGCACCCCAACAACCACGGTGTCTTCTTCGCGTACGCCCCACTGGCCGATATACAGCCCGCAGTTGCCGATGGCGATGACCACTCCGGAATTAAGGGGTGGCGGTGGCGCTTCACCATGAAAAAAAGCGTGCCCGGCAGGCAGTGGCGCCTCCTCAAACTGAATCCCCACCCCATGGATCGGCCTTGACCTTGGTGCCCCTCACAAGACCCATTTCCATCAATCTGAGACGGAGCTCAGGTTCGCCGCATGCCTGCAGGACTGTTGCTTTTTCTCCGGGATTAAGGCTGGAAGGCGGTATAACATTATTGTCAAGGCATTCCTTTTCTGGAAAGGTGTCACAGTCCGTGCAATTAGCTTCGCTGGGCATTTTTCTCATAATAGTTTCCCGGTATCAGGTTTAATATCCGGTGATTAATGAGTACAAGCTATTCACCGCGTATCATAACCAACAACATCTTAAATTTTTCTTCAGCATGAAGTGCGTGAGGAATGTTGGCCGGCATAATCAGCATTTCCCCAGAATTTACAGTTTGGGTTTTTTCACCAATTGTGATCTCAGCCTTTCCGTCCAAGATATAAACAACCGCATCAAATGGGGCGGTGTGCTCACTCAGCCCCTGACCTGAATTAAACGAAAATAGGGTAATATTGCCGATATCTTTTTTAAGCAGTGTCTTGCTTACTACAGAGTCGTCAGCATAATTTACATATTTTTCCAGATTGAAGGGTATGCCTTTGAGTATTGTTGCATTATCGTTCATGATTGTCTCCTTATTTTAATTTATTGAACCCAATATTTCTAATCTCGCTGTAAAACTCAAAAAAACTGGACCAGCTATCGGAAAATAAGATTTTCCTGTAAATCAAACGATCTATTTGCTGTTGTTAAAGATGTGTTATTCATTCCTTAAGACCCCTTATTGATGCTCATGATGTTCAGATGCACCTTTGATAATAGAATGCAACCCTTCTACATAATGAGTAAAGATCACATAGGACTCAACAAATTCACGTCCGGCGGCCACGCTTTCATCGGCGTGCTTCTTAGCTTTCAGTGCCCGGTGAAATCGTTCACGAATACCCTTAGCTGTGGCATCGGAAAGGATATTTACAAGTTTATCCACCGAGCCGTTTTCCAAAGCCTTGTCAGCCAAAGCGACCGCCGGGTCAACGGCAGTACCGGGTTTGAGGCCGGTGTAGGGCACACCTTCCCCGGCTCGGTGAATGCGGACCAGGGTTTCAAAAAGGTACATGTCCGCCAAATCCCGTGCCTGAGCGCCAAGCTTTCTGACGTCCAGTGTTTTTTGAAAAGCGGTGCGAATCATTTGCTCATCATCGCCGGCAACCCATTTAAGCAAGGGCGTGACGTCACCCGACGCAAGCGCTTTTCTTGCGGTTTCTACTACAGGCCCATCCAGGGTATCGCAATGGGCATAAATACTTTTTGTAAAAAAGAACATGCTCCCGAGAATCATTATAAAAATCAACATCCCTATGTATCTGTTGTGCTTATTCATTTTTCATTCCCTCCGCTTTTTAGGCTTTAACCATAATCCAACATTTAAATCTTACTTCAAATACACACTTTCTAAATCTTCTAACATTTTGTGAAACTCTTCGTGTTTTCCAACTCCGATTTTTTCTTTTTCTAATGTTTCAAAACCTTCCCATAACTCCGCCTTTTTCTTTTCTGACAAACGATTATCCCCAATGGGAAACAGAACGTTGTTCTCTTTGTCAATATGTTGACTCAATAAAGCGATGTACGTTCTTGCATTTTTAGCAAGCTCAATTGCAGCTCCACGGTCCCCCTTTTTGTATTGTGAAAACGCCCCATTCATTTTTTGGACGTATTCACGTCCCTGCTGGTGTTCTGAGAGCATCACCCCAATCGGTCCGCCGTCTCTTTGAACCCCAATCGCTTCCAGAGCAGGGAAGAGTAATTCTTCTTCCTTTCCGTGATGGCATTTATCCACAAATACGATGAAAAATTCTATCAGTTGATCCAAATGCTCAGGGCTCGAAATTTTTCCGGTTTGCTCGATGTTGCTGCAAATTTTATCCAGAATCTTCAGCGTCAACTTGACCGCCTCGTGCTCCATTATCAAATCTTGAATTGGTTTCATGAGATATCTCCTTTCAAAATATTACGTTGTTGTTTTAATTACTCGGTTTCGCCTTCGTCATTGCCGGTCCTAAGTTTTTTGCTGTTGGCGGCTTATGGTTTTATTATATTTGTCTCTAATATTTTCAAATATCGTGTAAAAAAGCGGCACGTAAACAAGCGTTAGCAGGGTGGAAACAATAAGTCCGCCGATAGCAACCACAGCGAGCGGAGAAAGCCTTTCAAGACCGATGGCACGTTCGGCCGCAATGGGCAACATGCCCATGATGGTACTCAATGCCGTCATTAGAATCGGTCGTGTCCGGGTATAAATCGCTCCTTCTATTGCCTCATCAAGCGTTTTTCCCTGTTGACGGGCGGTTTTAATAAAATTAAGCAGCAATATGGAATTGTTGACCACAATCCCGGCAAGTAGAATCATCCCCATGGAAGCCGGCATGCAGAAATGCCGACCCACTATGAGCATACTCCAGGATACGCCGATAAATGCTAATGGGATGGCAAGCATGATCACAATCGGATCTAAAAATGAGCGAAATGTCGGCACCAATGCAAAATAGAGAAAAATCACCGCCAACAGCATTGCTTTGCCGAGACGCTCAAAGCTTTCTCCCATGTATTTGATTTCTCCTTCTTGCTGGATGGAGTAGCCTTTTGGCATCTTTATGTTTTTAAGTTGATCATCAACCTGATTTTGGATGTGAGATATGGCCGCTGTTGATCGATAGCCCAGGACATCCACCACCGGCTGGAGGTTCTGTCTCACAAATCGGCTGCGCGTCCAGGCGGGTTCGAGGACGCAGAGTTCTTTTAACGGTACCCAGCCTATATTGCTCGGAATCAGAATGGTTTCCAGATCAAGGGGACTGTTTCGATAGGCCGCGGGATAACGGACGCGCAACACGTGGCCGTCTTCTCCAGGTACTCTTAAGATGGATGCACGGTTTCCCTGGACAGCATTTTGGAGAGTCTCCGCCACCCTCAAAGGATCGGTACCGTAAACGGCCAGTTTTTCCGGATCGAATTTCAGGTGAATTTCGCGCTTGCTGTAATCCCAGGTACGCGAAACGCTCGTCAATCCGCGAACCGTTGAAAGTGATTGGATCACCTCAGCGGACAGTTGATCCAGAACAATACCGTTCGGACCGGAAATCATGACATCCACCGGTGCGCTTATCGACGAAAGCGGGGTTGCTCCATAATCAAATACGTTGATGAACTTCAGACCCACTATACGTCCCAACCTGTCCCGTAATCCTTCTTCAATCTGCCAGATGGTATCTTTGCGATGAAAACGATCGACATAGTGAGCAGTGATAAGCCCTTCCTGAGGATTTCTTTCGGAGCCGAAGCTGACCACACCCGGTTCGGATCCAACCACTGTCGCCATCCGTATAAAACCGGGAACTTTCATAATGATCTTTTCCATCTGGGTCACAATCGCTTCGGTTGTTTCCAAAGAAGTATTCGTCTCGGTTTCGAATGCAATCTTCATGATTCCGGTATCCATCGGGGGCATCAGATCCCGTCCGGCCAGCGGCATCACCTTTGCGCTTACGACTAAAAGCCCCACGCCAATCGGGCCGATCAATAAAAACCGTCTTCGTTTGGCAAAACGGTAAGCATTTACAAAAAACAACCGGAAAGGTGTCAGCCAAAATTCCACCAGCTTGCCCAAATATTTTTCTATATGCTGTTCTATACGTGATGTTCCGGACAGCCGTGGCGACAACAGGGGAATTACCGTTACCGAAACGAAATAAGAGGCCAAAAGCGCCATAAAAAGCACCATTGCAAGGGGTCTCAATATTTTCTGCGGATATCCGCCGACAAACAATACGGGAAACAGGACAACCAGTGTTGTGAACGTCCCGGCAAAATCAGCCAGAAAGATTTCTTTTGTTCCTGTCAACGCGGCTCTGTACGGTGTAACACCGGGTTGACGAGAATGCCGGTCGATATTTTCAATGACCACGATGGCGTCATCCACAAGCAACCCCACAGCCAGTATGATAGCGGTGAGGGTAACAATGTTGAGTTCGTATCCAATGAGTTTCATCCCCGCAAACGTTAACAGAAACGTAAACGGAATCGATATGGCAGCCAGCAGTGTCATGCGAATTCTGGCCAACAAGAGCAGTATAACAACAATGGTAAGGATGATCGCATCGCGAAGGCTGTCGGTGAGGTTGCTGACGGAGGTTTCAATCAGATTTCCCTGGGTATCCACTATCCGGATATCCAATTCCGGAAAGTGTTCTCGAATCTGTGGAAGGTGTTTTTCCAGAGAGCTGAGAGTGACGGTTACATGTCCTTTTTCAGGCCGTAGAACATTGATACCAATCGCCGGCATTCCATTACCGTGGAAAAAAGATTGCCGTTCTGCGAACGTTGTGACAATCTTGGCGACGTCGCGAAGATGAATGTTGCCTTTATCATCCTGTGCGACAACGATCTCCCCCAGTTCTTGTTTGAGCAGTCTTTCGCCGGCAATCTTGATTAACACCTGATCTTTTTCGCTGATGATCAAACCTGCCGGAATATTGATGTTATGAGAATTGATGGCCGACGAAACCTGCGAGAGGGAAAGGTCGTAGTGGACCAGGCGATCCGGATCGATCTCCATGTGGATCTCAGGTGTATACCCGCCAAAAACTTCTACCTGGGCAACTTCAGGAACCCTTAATAACGCCTCCTTAAGTTCATTGTTGCTGAGCTGTCGGACCCGGCTGATATCCAAATGACTTCCCTTGCGGACGGCAACGGACAACGTGACAACCGGTGTCGTGGCATCGCTCATCCGAAACAAACGAGGCGCTTCGACTCCGGGTGGCAACACCGAAGCGACGCGATTCAATGCCGCACTCACATCCGACACAGCGGCATCCAAACTCTTTTTGTAGCCAAATTCAACGGATATTGCTGCTACTCCATCCCGGCTGACCGATTTTACCTTTCGACTGAGATCAAGGCCGGCCAATTCTTTCTCCACACGGCGAGCCACCTTATCTTCCACATCTTCAGCGGCAGCTCCCGACCATACCATTAATACGGAGATCGCCGGATAATTGGCATCCGGAAAGAGATTGAGCGGCAGCGTTCGAAAGCTGAGAAAGCCAAACACCGCACTCCCGAGAAGGAACGCCACAATACCGTGCGGATGTTTAAGATAGCTTTCGATGAAATTCATGGCGAAAATTCCTTTGTTACGAAAACCTCCGTTCCTTCGCCGAGGTGCAGCAAAGTAGCTTCATCCGCTACGATTACGCTGTCTCCAATTGACAAATTACCGGATACCGATGCAGTTTTTTCCGTCCAGCCCAACAGGGAGACAGAAACGGTTTCCACTCTGGATTTATCCACAACTTTAAAGACATAATACTCCGCCTGGTTTTGGAGCAATGCTCTCAAGGGGACCTGAAAGCCTTCTGGCTCTGCGACTAAGAGATCAACACCAACCGTGGATCCGCTTTGTAACCCAAAGGGTCGTTGGGGAAGATCGATTTCAATGGTAATAAGGGTTTCGGTTGAAAAAACCCTGGGAAATATCCGTGTAACTTTTGCCGTTGTTTCGGCGTCGTCTCTTACAAGATAAGCTGTTGTACCGGGTGTTACATGTTTAAGAGCTGCTTGAGGAACTTGTAATACAACTTTGTAGCCTTTATTGGGTGACTCTATTTCAAGAATTGGCTCTCCTGTTTGTACCAATTCACCCGGCTCGTGCAGACGCCGCAGGATAATTCCCGTAAATGGCGCTGTTATTTCTGTATAACCCATCTCTATTTTTGCATTTTCAAGTTCTTCACGAAGACGATCGATCTTGCTTTTGCTCAGATCCCGATCCATTTTGTATAAATCGTAGTTCTGCTCAGAGGCAGCGTTACGTTTCAGCAGCTGGGTATAGCGCTGAAAAACCTTCTCACGAATAAGGAGTTCTTTTGTCGAGCCTTCCAGATCCGCATTCACGGCCGCGACTTTTTTTCTAAGGGCACGATCGTCGATGCGAATCAAGACCTCCTCCAAATTTATGGTATCTCCCGGATAACCGTGGACCTCCATCAGATATCCGGTAACTTTCGATGACAGGGCTGCGGAGTGCACCGGCTGAATCCGTCCAAGATAATGTTCCCTGACTGACAAAGTGCCTGAACTCACGACTGAAACCTCCACCGGAAAAGGAATCTTTGCCGGTGGCGGCATGGCGCCAACCTGTGTATGGCGGTATCGGACGATAAAAACTAAAGCCAGGATGATCAGCACAAGCACCAGCCAACTTAAAATGTGTTTGATCATTTTCATCCAAAATCTCTCCGTTATGGCGTGCAATCATTAGGTGAATATAAATTCACATCATATTGAAAAATTAAGCCGTTTCCAGGGATTCTTTAAAAATTTTCCAAGCCTTCTCGGCATGTTTGGCTACATCAAACGCTTCGTCACTGATATGCCAAAGTATCGCCGCCGGCTGGATAATCCCCAGGAACATTACGGAAATAGTGGCCGGGTCCACATCTTTACGGATGTGATTTTCATGCTGACCCTGCTGAATGATTCCACTGATTTCATCGAGATATCTGACGATCTTTCGATTCAGTTTTGCCTTTTGATCGATGTTTCCACCATAAATCTCTTCAGAAAAGATAATCCGAGGAACTGCGTGGTTTTCTAAAATCAAGCGAACATGCCGCGTTAGGATCAACTTGAGGCGCTCGAACGGGTCAAAAGTTGTCCTGCATGCTTTCGAAACATTGTCCATGAGTCGACCAAAAATCAGGTCCAGGACGGCATCTATCATTTGATCCTTGTTTTCAAAGTGTCGGTAAATTGCCGAAGGAACTATCCCCACCCTTTTCGCTACGTTTGCAATACTTAGTCCTTTCATTCCGGTGGTGTTAATCAAATTCATCGCAGCCTGGGTTATTTGTTCCTGCCTGACTTGGGTATTCAATTTATCTATGCTCATTGCGATCTCCAATGTGAATCATTATTCACATTACAATAATAAATCAATATTTGTCAAATTTTATTTTGGCCCTTTTAAACGAATGGCGGGTCGTTGATTGACAATGCGCTTTTCGTAATTAATCATAAGACATGGTTTTTGAAAAATTGGTAAAGATAAAATTAACCATATAAAAAAACCCCATTTTATTTGCGCTCATTGAAAAGGAGATATTATTATGGCTTATACTTGTAAAAATTGTGGTGCGGTGGCGGATGCGCCTGGGCATCTGTGTAACCCTTGCGGCGAGGCGGAAAATTGCAGCTTCTGCGGTGCTTCCCAAGCAGATCCCAAGCACATGTGCAAAGATAAACTGTCTGCCATGAAATACGTATGTGAAGCGTGTGGCCGTGTGGCCATGGAGGAGAACCATCTCTGCCAGGCTTCACCCATCGGATAGATGATTATTAGAATCTGAAAAGCGGCAGAAACTCCTGGGGAGTGTGGTCTGTCGCTTTTCTAATTTAAGGATGTAAACATTTGAAAATCTTCTCCAAATATATTTTGAAATATTCGGATATTGGATGGATTGGATAAAAGGAAATGGAAAAGCTGAAAAAGTCAAATAAAATTAATAAACTGACAGAGGTAACCAAAGATATCATCAAAGACTGTGCGTTGGAAAACGGCGGGATTGTCGCTGCAAATTCGATAAAAAATTATTATCCGGCAAATGCCAAAAATTATTTTTATGTATGGCCAAGAGATGCTTCATTTACATGTATTGCATCGGACCTGTTGGGGCTTGATCATGTTCAAAAGGGATTTTTTAACTGGTGTTTAAACAGAGCAGAAGGATTTAAGAAGGACGGAATATTTTTTGAAAAATACTACCCCAATGGATTAAAGGCGGCAGGAAATTTCCAGCCGGACCAGACGGGCTCCGTATTATTTGCCTTATGGCATCACTATAAAAACAATATAGATGAGGCATTAGAATTCCACAACCTGATAAAACTTGCCGCGAACGGGATATGCAATGTATGGGAAAAAGATCACTTCACCCTGGTAACTAGCGACTTGTGGGAGGAGAGGTTCTGTTTCCCGGATCTTAACGAGAATTTTACTTATTCTTTAGGTGCATGCATTAAAGGTCTGAAATGTGCCAATGAATTAATTCCGAACAAAAAATGGGTGGATACGGCAACTGAAATGAAAAATCGTCTGGACGAACATTTCATGGGATATTTTATAAGATCATATGGCGAGATACCGGATAAGAGAATAGACGCCTCTATCATTGGTTTGGTTTATCCTTTTGAAGTCTTCGATGCCGATGATCCAAGAATAGTTGCTTCAATGAATGAAATTGAAAAAAAACTTATCACAAATGGTGGGGTACACAGATACGAACATGATGAATATGATGGCTGGATGTATGAAATGCTCCACCGGAAAAAAGGCGCAGGAGTATGGCCCCTTTTGAATTTTTGGATGTCAATTTATTATTCGATCAAAGGAGATAAGGAGAACGCCAAAAGATATTTTTATTGGGTTTTAGAAAAAATTGAAAACAGCGACTATATCCCCGAACAGATATTTGAAAATGACCTGCAGGTGTCTGTCTCTCCGCTATTATGGTCTCATACGATGTTTGTATTGGCATCCAAGCACCTGGAAGAGCGCGCTTTCTTTGTCTAACCTTTTTACGGCCCTCGTTTATAAGGAATGGGCTGATCACAAATACACCATGATCGATTCCGAATCTCCGCTGTAACCTGCACAGAAAATTGTGCATATCTGCACGAAAATTTGTGAAACCGCACACCAAAACGAGGCATTCATGCACAGGAAACTGTGCATCAGTGCACAAAAAAATGTGCACTCCAGTGTTTAATATCTGGAAAATCCAATAAAATCAATACGGAACAAATGGCGTCGTTCCTGGTGTTTTATTCCCGTTATTCAACTCTTTTTTAGGGAGCCAGACTGTGGCCCATGGTTAACCGGGAATTTTTTTAATGGTTCCGTTAGCGAGTAGATCCTGCAACTGTTTTAAAAGATTTTGTTCCTGCGAGTCTATTACTCCATCCTCGTCTGCAATGGCCAGGATTTGATTGTATTCTGAATTTGTAAGTTCACAATCGAAAATTGCTTTTTTGATCATCTCAGAGAGCTTCCCACCGGTTTTACCTGATTTCATTTTTTTCCTCCTCATAGCCGTATATAATAAATTGAACAATCGAGGTTAAAACACTTTCGCCGAGTCTAATAACATTGATGATATCTAAAAACAATGGTAAATATTTTTGCTCATCTAATGAGTAAATTGAATAAAAGGGGAAGGCAAATGTATAAGCGCTTGATTTATTTTGACTTGCGAAGCGATGACATCATATGTTTAGCCCGGATTTTTAGGACGGTGAATAAAACCAGTGTTCATCAGTGTTCATCTGCGGTAAAATTCATAATGAATAGTACAGCCCCTTCAGACATCGCTAAGGTTTCGGCTGCAATTTTATTCGGGGCGGATAATTAATTTGGTGAAAAAGGAGAGCGCTATGACCTGGATAGTAAAAGCGTGCAAGCATTTGACGCTGGTTCTTGTTTTATTCGCATTTTTGGCCGTTGCGGGCTGTGAGGGGACTGAGACCCGCGAGAAGGTGGATGATACGGTTGAGGAACTCGCCGGAAAGAAAAACCTCGATCGAATGGACCGGATGAAAAAAAATATCAATAAAGCCCAGCAACAACAGCTGGAGCGGTTCAAAAAGATAGATGAAAGTGCTGAGGAAAAATAGAAGCTGTTTTAAATCTCGGACCCGGTACTTTAAACTCTGGCACCTGCCTTCTGATCTCCGACCGCTGGCCCCTGCCTTCTGTTATCATCCTTGACAAATAAGTTCATGGGTGTAAAGTGGTCGTAGATTTTTAAAATTTCTTTTAATCGCTAAGACCCAAGAGAGGATATGCGATGGATAAAAAGACCCCATTTCTCATATAGAGGTGGGGTTTCGCTTTTGGCTAATACCGGTTAGATAGCACAAAGACAACTATTGGCCATGTAATGGTAGGATACATGAAAAAAATCCTGGCTTGATATTTACAGTTCGAATTTGATATCCATTGGTTTTTATAAATTTCATAGAATGGCAAGATATTTAAAGCTAAGCAATGATACAAAATGTAGTTGAAAGGATAGCCCAAAAGCTATTACTCCACCCGAGGGATGAAATGTCCTTGACAATGGTATAGATGAATATTATTTAGTTTTTTTACATTATAGGGGATGGAGTCCCCCATTAACCGCACTTTTGGCTGATGACTCCTACCGAGGAAAAATCCGGTGGGAGTGAAGCAACTTAGCCCTCCCTGCAGCAAGATTTCTTTATTACCTTCTTCCCATCGTTTTTTCCGTATGATTCGAATTTAACCTTCATTGAACTGTTGGAACTGAATTTCCATGGAAGAGGGCATGTCTTACCACGTTACCGGCAAGCGGATTTTAGAAGCGTCAAGCGACTGGCTCGTATCCCTTTTGGATAAAGGGCTAAGTCTTATTTCCAGTTTGGGTCCGGACTTCGGTCACGAAATCAAAAAACTGTCCGGTTTGAAAGACCGCCTTGTGGGCGGAAGATTTCACCTGGCAGTTCTTGGACAGTTCAAACGAGGTAAAAGCACCTTGCTGAACGCCCTAATCTCAGAGCCGATTCTCCCGGTATCCGTCATTCCCCTGACCGCCGTTCCCACCTTTATTCAATTCGGAGCCGAACCGAAAATCAGAGTCCATTACGGGGGGAATCGAGATGTGGAAGAATTCAGCGGGGAATCGACCTGCGACCGAACTGCCTTTCTGGTCAAGTACGTGACTGAGGATGGAAACCCGAAAAACAGACTCGGCGTCACCCAGGTCGAAGTGGCATTACCTGGACAGATTCTTTCCAAAGGGGTCGTGCTTATCGACACGCCGGGCATCGGCTCGACTCACCGCCACAACACTCTGGCCACTTTGAATTTCCTACAGCAATGCGATGCCGCACTTTTTCTCATTTCAGCCGATCCACCGATAACGGAAGTGGAACTGGAATTTCTCCGGCAGGTCCGGCAAAAAGTGCCGCGTCTGTTTTTCGTACTGAACAAGGTCGATTATCTGGATGCAGACGAATGTGAACAGGCTCTATCCTTTTTCAGAAAGATACTGGCAGAACATCTGGAGGTTGGAGAGGATATCCCAATCTTCTGTACCTCGGCCAGGCGGGGACTGGAAGCTAAAATCAGGAAAAACAAAGCGGCGTGGGTAGAAAGCGGTGTAGCGGAACTTGAAACGCATCTTATCGACTTTCTCGTGAGGGAGAAATTTTCCGCACTGTGCAAGGCCATATCATTGCGGGCAACAGATGCCGTGGAATCGGTCTTGATGGCTATTCGCATATCCTTGCAGGCCCTACATCTTCCACAAAAAACCCTTGAAGAGAAGCTCTCGGTTTTCGAGCAAAGCCTACAGCAGGCCGATCATGACAGACGGATCATCCAGGACATTCTGGAAGGTGACAAAAAAAGGATGACGGCCTTTATCGAAGATCGGTCCCGGGCGCTGCGGGAAGAGAGCAAAGCCTTCTTGAAAGAAATGATGAATCAGGGGGCGCGATTCAAAGCCTATGGAAAGTCCACCAAGGAACTCGTCCAGGAGGCCTGGGCCGAATCGATCCCGGATTTTTTCGAACAAAAGCAGACTGAACTGAACGAGAGTGTTAAATCTCGCTTACTGGATGCACTCGCCCCGCATGAGCAGCGCACTGAGAAACTCATTGAGACTCTCCGAAAGACCGCGGCCGACCTTTTTCAGGTGCCCTATCGGCCTCTATACCACGAAAATGCCCTGGAAACAGCAAGACGGCCTTACTGGGTTTTGAATGCCTGGAACACGGATGCGATTCCGATGCTAAAGTCCATGGACCAGCGGCTGGACGATCTTGTCCGGCGAAATGTTGAAAATCTTCGATGGTCCACGATGCAAAATGTCAATATTTCTTTTGCACGCTTTGCCACCAGGATCAAAGAGCGTTTGGAAGAAACCGTCGCAGCCACCCAGGGTGCTATGAAAACAGCCAGTTTGCGGAAAAAGAATCAAGGTGAAACCGTGGCCGAAGAGTTGTGTAGTCTTGAAAAAGTTGCATGTGATTTGGAAACATTGAAGGGCGATATATGTCCAAACAGGCATAATATCTAGGGGTGCGTAACAGTTAAAGTGTTACGGATGAATATCGGGATGGAGATATTATCTCCCTACCGCACATTGCTGGTAATGGGTTATCTACCGAATCGCCTTTTCCTCCTCTCGGCCTCCCGAATCCCGAGGGTAAACCAGCCACCCCTCTTAATTAAAGTAAAAAATAAAGGCCTACGCAGACTGCTTTTATTGATTGGTTTTAATTACTTTGAACCGCGTTGATCATTCCTACCTCAACGCTTTGAAATCGTTTGAGTTAAAGGCTTTATTCCTCACTTGGTATGACCAGGAGGGTTTTTGTTCTTTTAAGACCCTGATTAGCTTTGCCATGTGAGGATTTTTTATACAAAACCGGATGGAGGAATTCTATGGCGGCAAGTCTTTCTTTGATTATCGTTCTGGGATTACTGGCGGATTATGTATTTCGTAAAGTAAAAGTGCCGGGTTTGGTCGGCATGCTGATTGCGGGAATCCTGGCAGGGCCTTATGTGTTTGATCTGATGGCTCCGGATATGATGAAAGTCTCCGCTGATTTTCGTAAAATTGCCTTGATTGTCATTTTGCTGCGTGCCGGGTTTGAGCTGCATAAAGATACGTTGCATCGGGTTGGACGCGCAGCCCTTTTGATGAGCGCGATTCCCGCTATTTTCGAAATCGCAGGTGTCATGCTGGTCGCTCCGCGGTGGCTCCATATTAGCTATTTGGAAGCTGCAATACTGGGTTCTATACTGGCGGCGGTATCTCCGGCGGTTGTGGTGCCCCTGATGATTGATTTCATGGACCGGGGGCGGGGAAGCCAAAAAGGTATTCCCACACTATTACTTGCCGCTTCATCCATCGACGACGTTTTTGTGATTGTTCTTTTCACCATATTTTTAGGTATGTATGGCGGAGGCGCTGTCAATATCTGGGCCAAACTTGGAGAAATACCGATTTCGATCACTCTGGGGATTCTTGTGGGAGCTATTCCGGGATATTTTCTGTATCGTCTTTTCACCAAATACGACTGGCGTCCTCCCAAACGGACCTTGATCGTTTTAGGTGTCGCCATCATATTAACCTGGGTCGAGACGTCATGTGAAAAATGGGTGCCCATCGCCAGTCTTTTGGGAGTTATGACGATCGGTTTTATTATCCTGGAAAAATCCGAACCCATCGCCCATCTCATTTCCCAAAAGCTTAAAAAAGTCTGGGTGTTTGCGGAATTGCTCCTGTTTGTACTAGTGGGCGCCCAGGTCAATGTTAAGGTTGCATGGGACGCCGGTTTAGCAGGGACCCTTGTTATTTTAGTAGGCCTTCTATTCCGCAGCGTCGGGACCTACATTTCTCTGGTCGGGACCCCTCTCAACTTGAAAGAGAAAATTTTCTGCGTGATTGCCTATATTCCAAAGGCAACCGTTCAGGCGGCCATCGGTGCGGTTCCCCTGGCCGCGGGAGTGGCTTCCGGGGAGGTGATTCTGGCCGTCGCCGTCCTTTCAATTCTTTTAACCGCACCACTCGGAGCCATCGGGATTATCATTTCCGGAGAAAAGATTCTGGATTACGGCGAACGGTCTCCTTATAAATTCAAGGATCTTCGGGCAAGACACGGGCTGCCGCGTGTGGGAGAAAGGGTTCGCAGCAAGCAATTTGGAACCGTCTGGAAGATCATTGAGGAAAAGGAAATATGGATGGAAGGGCCGAACAAGCATCCCGTTCCCGGCATCTTCGTTAAATACTGGCGTCAGGATACCGCTATCGGCCCCGGCACCGGAAGAACCATGTCATACCGTTACAGCCATAATGACCCGCCGTTCGAAAACTTTTGGGAAATTCTTTATGACTGGTAGGAACCTTATTTAGAGGAATTTACATAAAAGTGTTAAGTGATCTTATAGCTTGACACTGTTTTGCAGTAATATTAATATTTAATTGTTCTTTTCAAATGAAACATCCGGAATAAGGTGATGGAGTCCGCCGAAAAACCGCCTTTAAGGGCTGATGACTCCTACAATGTCAAATCGACTTGGAGGGAGGTGCCGTCGGTGGATGCCAAAAATAAAACTCCTATCGTGAAAATGGCGATCGGAGTTTTTTTATGAACCGGTCAGGCTCTCATCTGAACATTTGGTTGGGACCCTTTTTTTGCCGGTTTAAGCTCCCGGGCTGATTGATTGGTTTTTTTTCATAAGCCTACTTTCAACTGTACCTCCCATATAATCTTTAACAAAATTTGTAATCAAATACCTCCTCAAACAAATCATGAAGCTGTTTTTGAAAACATGCCGTTGTAAATTGTCAATAAATAGCCTCCAGAGGCACTCATATTCCTTTGGAGGCCTGAGGAAAAATCTGATTGATTATTTGCTGATTGATTAAATGCTGAAATTGTCTCTTTAAAAAGGAGGTTTGCCATGGATCATTCACACGATGATGTTATCAGGGAAAAGAAACTTCCCCGGGTCGGACAGACCGTCCGGAGCAAGAAGTATGGTACCCTTTGGAGAGTTATCGAGAAAAAGGAAGTATGGCAGTCTACAGCGGATGACCCGTCAAGCGAAAAATCTCGTTTGACACCGGCCATATACCTTTCCTACTGGAAAATTAAAAAGGGTGTTTTGCCGGGAATCGGGAAGATGCTGGGATATGCATATACAATCTATGATACGACGTTTGAAACCAACTGGGAAGTCGTCGAATAACGTTAGGACAACGTCGGAGATTAACCCAAACACAATTCTTACTGGCCTTCCGGTTGAGTGAAAAATGATGACAAACAACCCCTCTTCTTTAAAGATGGCGGCCTCGGTATGATAAACTGTATGTCGGAAAAATATCAAGACAGAGGTCGCCATCCTCTCTGATTAGCACCTTGTGGGCTTAAAGGAACTGATCTTTAAAATGTTTTTTGCTTAAAAATATATTTTCAGCTTTTTTATGTAACCGCATAAAAAAATATGCCATTTCGCACTTTATGCCTTCAATCGTACATCCAGGTAACCTAAATTTTACTGTTAATTGGGGTTCAAAATCATCAATATGAAACCGTGCTTACTGCTATGGCGTACCGGGATTGAACGATTAAAATATTCTGTTTCGCAAATTGATATCTGAAAAAAGAACAAAATTCAGATCCGTAATGGAGATCGCAAGAATTGGACCCGTTTCAATTCTTCAGATTACTCCAAGATATTGAGAGAAAAAGATGGACGAAATATGAATGAAAACGATATATGAAAAATTATCCTTGCTTGATATTAACGGTTCGAAGTTAATATCTGCCAATTTGATGAATGCCTTATCTGGCAATCTGCATTTAAGAAACCACTCTCTTTTTTCCATCCAGCCACCCCACCCAACGATGCCACATTGTGACACCTAAGCATTTGAATTATTTGACAAAGCCATGTAAATAATGTAATTATTTTTATGTAATTTACCAGACAATTTCATATGTTTTTCCATTAATCAGAAGTCTGCCATTACCATAAAATTAATTTAACTGTTTGATATCTATATTCTTGTTATATAACCAATTGATTTTGTATGATTTTTGCATACAAAAAAATGATCTAACTTCATTTAAGACTCCAAAAATAAAATCAATCCACATAATGAATAATATTTTTATAAAGGAAACCACGCTATAGTAAAATGATAGAGGAGGTGCATAATGCAGAAAAAAATATCGTTCTTTTTTATAGTCGCCCTAATGACATCAGCTTTTTGGGGATTTACCGGCATTGGAGCCGAAGAAATGGATAAGAGCATTCAAGGTGAATCCTATCACAACGAAAAAGGTTTAAGTCATTTTAAAAATGGATTCTATAATTTTACACCAAAGCACCAAAAGGAAAAAGCATCGAAAGAGTATGAACTAGCAATCCAGGAGTTCAACAAGGCCCTTGTTATCAATCCAAATTACGCTGAAGCCCACCTCAATCTGGCAAGAGTTTATTATGTCCAAAAAAAATTTTTAAAGGCCGCCGAACATTACAAAAAACTCACAAATCTGGATCCTTATGACATCGATGGTTACTTGTATACAGCTTCTGCTTATGAAAAAGCACAAAAATATGACGAGGCTATAGCGGAGCTGGAAATCGCAAAAGAAAAAACCACCGACCCCCAAATTATCGAAAAACTGGACAGCTACATCGAAAAGATTGAACAACGAAAGCAATAAGGTGAAAAATGCTCATAAGGAGGGCCTATCCATGAATAGAATAAAATTCAGAATCCGCCTAAGGACTGTATCCATATTTGCACTGATCACCTTGATCGTCTTGACGTTCTTCTGTTTTTCAGCTCAGGCCGGCGATCCTCACTCTGCATATTACAGTTCCGAAAACAATAAAATCTTTTGGTATATTCATATTACAGATATTCATATTGGCGCCAGTGGATCCCAGGACAGTGATAATCTGGCATGGATCGTTAATAATGCCAGATCAATCATAGAACCGGAGTTTATTGTAGCTACGGGGGACCTAACGGACTCTACAAACGGGGGTCTTTTCCCTACCGGTCCTTATATTGAAGAATGGGATCAGTACAATGCAATCTTGTCTGCAGCCAATATCGACGAAAGTTTTTTTTATGATATTCCTGGCAATCACGACGCTTACAACGATGCGAACTTTAATTTTTATATCAACAACTCCATCCAGGGTAAGACAACCGGTCAGACACAGGCCTCATGGACACGGGAGTTCAGTTTCGGGAAGTATCATTTCATCGGAGCAAACACCGCGGGCAATGACGGCAGAGGATTTAGTATATTTTTCCCTTATGGTGACTATGCCGGTTTAGACAGCAGCGAGCTCACCTTTATTGGGAATAAGCTTCAAGAGCATGCGGACGCCGAACTCACCTTGGTTTTCGGCCATCATGCAATGGATAGGAGTGCAGGGGTCTCCTATGACACATGGATTTTTTATGGCGCTCCAGAAATTGCCAATTTGATGGAATCCTACGGGATCTCGTCTTACGGTTATGGACACACACACCAGTTCACGGAGAAATTCTTCACTCAAGGCGAGGACTATCAGACAGGACAGATGTACTACTTGAACCCGGGAATCTTTTACATCAACATCGACTCATTGGGGAAATCAAGTAATAACCACTTTAATGTTACGGCAATCGATTGTAACGGAATTGCCACGAAGACCCAGGCCATCAAGACCTGGCCGATGGTCTTGATTACCGCCCCGATGGATGTTTATTTAGGAGGGACACCGAATCCCTACGCTTATTCAGTGCCCAGCTCGAGTACCAATCCCATACGCGCCCTTGTGTTTGACAGTAACCCGGTGACTCTAGTTCAATATCGAATCGATGGAACCGGGACCTGGAACATGATGACCCAGGTGGTTGATAACCCGCATCTATGGGAAGGGGTGTGGAACGCCTCTGCCGTCTCAGGTGGTAACCATATCATTGAAGTTCAAGCCACATCAAATTCCGGCACAAGGACGGATCTCATTACCGTTGAGGTCGAAGGATGCTCAGCTGACGCGGATTGTAACGACGGATTATACTGTAACGGGGTGGAAACCTGCATTGATGGAACATGCCAAAACGGGCAAACCGTTGATTGCAGTGACGGCATTGACTGCACCGACGACACTTGCAACGAGGCCAACGACACCTGCGACAACATTCCCAATAATACAAACTGTGATGACGGAATTTTCTGTAATGGTGTCGAAACCTGTGATGCTTTGAGGGACTGTCTTGCTGGCACACCGGTCGCGTGTCAGGATGATTTATTATTTTGTAACGGAAATGAGATTTGTGACGAAGCAATTGATGCGTGCATATCGGGAGGAAACCCTTGCGGCGAGGGGACCGTTTGTAATGAAGAAAATGATGTCTGCGATCCTTCATCATGTTCTAATGGGTCGTGTGACGAAGGGGAAGACTGTAATTCCTGCCCCCAAGATTGTGAAAGTGGTTCGGGGGGTGGAACATGTGATGCCTGTTTTAAGGGCAAATGTGATGGCATTTGCAACCCAAATAAAGAAACTTCGGCATGTTCGGACTGCGCATCAAGCTGGTGTTGTGGTGACGGCGTTTGCGAAGGAGACGAGAACAGCCTTAATTGCGAGATAGACTGTGGTGCACCAGCATTTTGTGGTGATGGAAACTGCGATTCTGGTGAGGATCAGTGCAACTGTTCACAAGATTGCGGCATACCACCAATAACCGAAACCATCTGTAGCGATGGCTTGGATAATGATTGCGATGTTTATATCGATTGTGATGATCCAGATTGTTCTGATGATATTGCTTGTATTTGCTTACCAAAAGGTACAGAATGCAATTCCAATAGTGATTGTTGTTCAAACAAATGTTTTAAAGGGTTTTGCAAATAGTCTCTTACCCTATTTTCTGATCATAAGTTTGAATTTGGGAAAGTAATATTAAGTATGACTTAATTTAAGGCTCCTGCTGGATAACTGGAAGGAGCCTTTAATTTCCTCACATCATGTTCATGTGAGATTATTGCTTTGACTTCTGTGAAATTGTAAGAAAGAAATCTTTGGGCTAACAAGCAAAATCGTAAAGTCTGAGCTTGTTAACACTGCAATAAAGCAGAAATCCGACCATGCGGAAGATATTCTGGGTCCCAAAAATATATCTGAAAAAGTGACGAAAGGCGGATCACTGATGGAGAACACACGAGTTTGACCTATTTGAATTCGTGAGATTACTCCAAGATATCTCACGATTTAATCAGTAAAATTTCAGCCGATTTAAAAACAATTTACAAAATTCCCATAAGGATTAAAACAGTGCTCTGCCCTGCTCATCTTGCGATTGGGCGAAAAACGATACGCCAAACTCATGCCGATGAAGTCGTTCATTGATAATAGTCTGCGCTGGCCGACCGCTCCATACAAGTTGTGGTTTTTTTTCTTGACCCACTTAAGATGGTTCTCTATAGTCTATGGTTGGGAAAGCAGGTTCTTATCAACTTGTTTTTATCATAGAGGGAGCCAAAGACACTGTTTCGGAGGGATTCGACCGGTGCATTTATTTTCGATATAAAACATTGAAAAGGAGATTGAAAATGACAACAAGCGACGCAACAGAAAAAAAGCCTCTATGGTTGTTAATCGAGAAGAATATCCTTGAGCTCGATTCGCAGGACCTATCAGAGGAAAACTTTGAAGCATCGATTCAACGGATTGCGGGTGAACTTGACAACACAGGTTATAATGTTTCGCGTCATGGGGGCAATATTCGTCAATTGAGATACGCAATGGATGACGCACGCAAGGTAGGAAGGCCCCTTATGGAGGATTTCAACACTGCGATCGCCGCACTTACACTGGAGGACGTGGCTGACCTTTATTTTGCAGTGAATAAGCTCATCGACGACCTCGGAAAAACATGGCCAAAACTCAAATTAGCCGAGCGTAGACCAGATTTGATACGGATTGTCGAGAAGACAAAACTTGATCTGCTCATTACCAAGGCAAAAGGCATGCCCGACGATGAAGGTATCCGATTACTCATTGAGGAAAAAGTAGCTCCTGAAGTGATTACTAACGCGTTGGACATTACCGGGGAGAAGTTGAAACAGGTGAACACCGAGATGGAAAAGGAACGTGCAGAGAGGAAAAGAATAGCCAAGCTGCTTGAGGCAGTAGAGGGCAAGTCCAACGAAGAAAAGGTGAAGCACCTTCTTACGAACAACGTCTCCGAAAAATCGATAATCGAGATGGCAAAAGTTGACCAGGACGTGATCAATGATGTCAAACAGGCAATGGAAGCGGAATTAAAAGAAAAACAAAGGTTAGAAGAAGAGGCTGCTGCACGGAAAAAGGAAGAGGCTGCAGGACCTAAATTGGAAGAAATTCCGCCGGATGAGATGCTCGAATACATCGAGTCTATTCGCGAAATCATGGAATTTAGCGATCAGGAGAAAGAAATCATATCTGAAATGCGTCCACACCATGACAACGGGGTGAGAGATGTAGATACTCGTTCACATGTTGGAGCCAATCCAGACAAGGCAGTCAACTCACACATTTATGGCTCTAGTGTACTAATGGTTACTTATGGCCCAGATACCATGGACTATCATCTCATTAGACCAAGTTACCAATATGATAGTGATATAGAAAAAGTGCAGGACTATAGAATGAGTCAAAAACAAGCAATCAAAAATAAACGCAACAACAAAAAGAATCCTAGCTTGAAGTTGGTGAAGACTGTTCCATTGGGTAAAGGTTCCATTTATGTGCATACAGCTCATGACGACGAGATGTATTTTCATACTCTTGACTATGCAGATCAGTTGGCAAAACAGAATAGGGTTCGTTT
>JAWOIY010000153.1:0-3162 GCA_046484425.1 Desulfobacterales bacterium
TCAAGAATTCAGGAGAAAAACTCCCCGACCCCTGAATAATATACGATGATCAAAAAGAAAAATTCAAAACAAAGATAACCTATTAAATGTATAAAATTCACGATTAAGTTAAACCGTTATCCGTCTTCAAACACAATTACGATAGAATAACAGAGGTGCCGTGTCAACGAAATGCATAAAAACAGAAAAACGTCGGGTTTTTTTATAAATGCTCAGGCTGTTATTTCGACGTGAAAGAGTCTGCGAAGAACCCCACGGTGTGTGCCATTATTTTGCCGTTTATCCATAGGCGGTTGAGTACGTTACCATCCATTGTACTTCTCAGGCTAAAGCATATGAAACGAACCGGTCGGTTCGGTGAACACCGCGGCCGGAAGGGTCGATCGAAAAATGCCTTGACATATTTCGGGATTCAGCCTGTATATTATGCGTATGGGTAAATAAATGAGGGGTTCTTGAGGTTTAATTGCAGCGATGTTGAAGGAGCATTGAAATGGGGATGATATCCGTGGAAAAACATGGCAAGGTGTTGCTTGCAAAGCTGAATTACGGCGTCACCAATGCACTGAATCCAAAGGTCTTTCATGAACTGGGAGAGATCCTCCTCCAGGTGGAGAACGACAACGCCGTTCACGGTCTTGTTCTGGGGAGTTCCAATGAGAAGTTTTTCTCCATCGGTTTTGATATTCCGAAACTGTATGAGATGGACAGGGATGATTTCAGTGCATTTTATCGCATGTTCAACAAGGTATGTATGGACTTGTATACCCTTTCCAAGCCTACGGTCGCGGCGATTACCGGTCACGCCATCGCCGGTGGATGCATACTGGCGCTTTGTTGTGATTACCGGTTCATTGGAAAAGGAAAAAAGTTGATGGGCTTAAACGAGGTCAAGCTGGGCGTTCCGGTGCCGTATCTGCCGGACAGGGTGCTGCATGCCCTGGCAGGGGCTCAAAAAGCGCGTGAGATGATGGAGGGCGGTAGGTTCTATTCACCAGACGAAATGCTTAAAGCGGGTGTTGTGGATGAGGTTTTATCGAACGAGGAGGTTGTAAAAAAAGCAATAGAACATGCCGACGCGCTGGGTTCGCTCTCTAAAAAGGCATATGGGGTGATCAAACAGAATCGGGTGGAGGTGATTGCGGAACAGGTAGCGGCCCGTCAGGAGGATAAGGCGGAGAAGTTCATTGAGTGCTGGTATTCGGATGTGGCACGTGAGTGCTTGAAAGAAGCGATGAAGGCATTTTAACCCCAAAAATTTCTATGAATATTTTCCGCTACCGATACTTTTGCTCCAGATCCAGCAGGGCCTTTTTAACCGCTATACCACCGCCGAATCCGGTCAGTTTGCCGTTGCTCCCGATAACCCGGTGGCACGGAATTACAATTGGAATCGGATTTTTTGCATTGGCCTGGCCTACGGCACGACTTGCCTTGGGGGTCCCGATTTTTTCAGCCAGTTCGCCGTAGGAAATGGTCTCACCGTATGGAACGCGCCGAAGGGTCGTCAGGACCTTTTTTTGGAAGGGAGTAACATCCAGGCATACGTTTAGCGAAAAAGTTTTGAGTTTTCCGGCAAAATAGGATTCAAGCTGGTTTAAAGCCCCTTGAAGAGGTTCAGGGTTTTGAACCCAATGGGGTTCCGGCAAATCGGGTCTGCCATTTTTGGGAAAGTTGATGAGACGTAACCCTTTTTCGTCCCCGGCCACCAGGAGCGTTCCTACAGGGCTTTTCATATATTGATAATAGATCATTTTAACATCCTTTCTTATTAGACTATATTGACTCATGGCGAACCCCCTGAATTTAGGGCAAAGCCGATCTCAATGTGCAAGTGACGCGACTCCTTGTGCCGGACCGCCAGCCCATGAAACGCGTGATTCGGACCTTTGGAACTGGCGGCTCCGGATTGCAGCGATTCCAGTCCCGTCTAACGCTGCATAGCATCAATACCACATTCTTTCATAGTCCCGGAGGCCTTTTCGTATACATCTGAGAACGTCAACAGCCCAAGGATCTCATCCTTATCAAGAACAAAAAGCGCATCATGCCGATTCATAACGAACAGATGAAAGCATTTGACCAGTGAGTCATCCGCGCTGACGGATTGTCCTTCGGATGGGGCCTTGATAAAATCCTTTAAATGGACTTCTCCGGCTTTGCGACACAGATCCTTGAATGGATTTTCCCACAGATTATAGTCTTTTTGCATGGACTTCCACATATAACCGAGCCCATAGCGGGTAAGGACCTTCTCGGCATCCACCCGGTTATAGTTTGTTTCCAGCCCGCGAAGCAGATCGATGGGAGAAAGTTTTCCCATGACTTTTCCCTCTTCATCCTCAACCAGAAGGATTCTTTGCTCGGATTCTCCGGACAGGTATTTTTTCTGGGCACTTTCCAGAGCGTTAAGCGCTTCGTAAAAGGTTGCCTGACAGGATATTTTTGGAAATCTGCCTGCCTCAATCATAAGATCCCGCACTTTCATTTTTTCCATGCTATTCTCCTTTTCATCAAAAAAAACTGGTTAATTTGCTGATTGCCGTTGTCTTGTGATCCAACTTCGCAATCATCGGGAAGGAACGCCATTTTTTTCGCACAACCTACCGGCTTGTTTTTTTCATACGATCTCCTCTATGATAAACCGGACAAGCGCGTTTTGCGAAAAGGTTCTCATCAGGCGGGAAACTCCCGAAACGTCTCATGGATGCCTTTGTGCATCTCGTACCAGAACTCGTAGGCGGCGGCATGCTTATCGCGTGTGAAAAACTCGACCCAGCGGTCCAGTTCAGGGTGGCTGGCCCCGTCGATCCGTTTTTTGTTCTTCAGGAATTCGAACACCATGTCCATGTTACGTTCCGACTCCCAGAACACGGATGCATTCCGGCTGGTGATACGGCTTGCGGTCAGGGTGATCGAGCGCAGAAACGCATCCTTTTCCCCGAAGAGGTTTTCCACGATCTCGGGAAGCAGTGTTTCCGCCCAGGTGCGGTGAAAACGGCAAAACCCGAGATTGTCCAGCATCAGCTCCTTGAGCATGCGCCGGGCATTTTCTCTTCCCAGCTCACGGGGCGGCAAAAAGTCCCGGCCATAGTGCATGTAATATTTACCCGTGATGGCCATGGGCGCAAAAGCACCAGGCGTCCAGTACTGGTTGGGGAC
>JAWOIY010000030.1:0-12841 GCA_046484425.1 Desulfobacterales bacterium
CAGCGGCAGCCAGGTGCATATCGCCGAAATCGAGCATGCTTATTATGTTGTGCCGGGAATGCGCAAGGACCGTTCGCTGGTGCGTATCATTGAAATTGAAAATCCCGCCTCGGCGATTATTTTCTGCAATACCAAAGACACGGTGCACTATCTTTCTGTTGTTTTGAAACGTTTCGGTTATGACGCGGATGAACTCAGTTCCGATCTGGCCCAGAGCATGCGTGAAAAAGTAATGGCGCGCGTGCGACGCGGCGCGCTGCGTTTTCTGGTCGCTACTGATGTGGCCGCGCGCGGCATTGATATCCCGGTACTCAATCGAAGGCCTTATCTGTGATGCTTTTATTCAACCATTCGATCCAGGAATCAAAGCCCTCTTCCGTTTTCGCGGAGATTTCAAAAACTTTCATTTTGGGATTGACTTTAAGGATATTTTGAACCGCCGCCTCCCTGTCATAATCGAGATACGGCAGCAAATCGATTTTATTGAGTAACGCCGCATCACACACCTGAAACATCAGGGGATATTTCAGCGGCTTGTCCTCTCCTTCAGTAACGCTGAGAACAACGATCCGTAAGTGTTCTCCCATATCGAACTCGGCCGGACACACCAAATTTCCCAAATTTTCGATGATCAAGAGATCAATTTCATCCAGATCAAAGTTATCGGCAGCGGCTTTGATTACATGGGCCGCCAAATGGCAGTCACCGCCGAATGCATCGGTGTTGACCTGTACGACCGGTGCACCGAAACCGGAAAGCCGGTCGGCGTCATTCGATGTACAAATATCTCCAACAATAACCGCACAACGAATTGCCGGTGTAAAGCGAGCCAGCGTCTTTTCCAAAATAGCGGTTTTCCCGGAGCCCGGAGAGCTCATGACGTTGATAACGAAAACGCCTTTTTCTTCAAACAGTTTACGGTTCTGCGCTGCAATGGTATCATTGACGTCGAGCACCTTGCGTACGATTTTTATTTCTCTGGTACCGGGATTCTTTACTGCTCCGGATATTTTTTGACTCTTAGGGGAATTGTGGGATTTTTGAAAATCTTTATGGTGTTTATATCTCGGGGTTTTATAGAGGCTTTCGGGCATTTAGGTTTCCTGGTCGATAACTTCAATGGACGTAATATCCAGTTCGCGGCCTGACAGCATTTCTACGGATCCTCCGTTACATTTCCGACATACAAAAACCGGCTCCCGGGCGGTCCAGTCAATTTTACAGTCCGTGCATCTGACCCTTAAGGGAATTTCTTCTATATTGAGATCCGCATCACGCAGGGGGGTATCCTGAGCGGCAATTTGAAAACAAAAATGAAGGCTTTCGGGCACCACCGCCGCCAGCTTTCCGACTTTCAAGTTGACCCTGGCAACCCGTGGATTCTTAAAATCAGCAGGTATTGAAGCAACTGCAATCTCAACGATCTGCATTGCAATGCCCATTTCATGCATTATTTACATCTCTGAAATTCTGGAATATACCATAGATGAAACAGTTAGTAGAGACTTCATTCGCTCTCATCATACATGGAATAATGGAATGATGGAATATTGGAATATTGATTTCAAGAAGAATTCTATTCCCAAAAACCCATTTCTCCATTTTTCCATTTTTCCAACATTCCAATTGCGAGCGAAGCGAACTATCTGAACACCTGTGCACACAGCTCCCCGAACGTGCCGAGGTTCTCACAAATATGAATCCCTGCCGCTTTCATTGCATCAATTTTCCCCTGGGCTGTGCCGCTGCTGCCGCTGATGATTGCACCTGCATGCCCCATCCGCCTTCCCGGAGGTGCGGTGAGGCCTGCTATAAACCCGACCACAGGCTTTGTGACATTTTTTATTATAAATTCAGAGGCCAGTTCTTCAGCAGTTCCGCCAATCTCGCCAACCATAACAATCCCTGTGGTATCGGCATCTTTTTCAAAAGCGTCCAGGCAGTCTATAAAATTGGTGCCGTTTACAGGATCCCCTCCGATACCGATGCAGGTGGTCTGCCCGATTCCTTGAAGCGTTAACTGATGAACGACCTCGTATGTAAGCGTTCCGGATCTTGAAACAACGCCAATGGGCCCCCCTGGTTTATGAATCGGGCCCGGCATAATCCCGACTTTGCATTCACCAGGGGTAATGATTCCTGGGCAGTTCGGACCGATGAGACGGGATTGGGAACCCTTCAGATAGTTTTTAACTTTTACCATATCCATCACCGGAATACCCTCGGTGATGGCAACGATAAGATCGATCCCGGAATCCGCAGACTCCATAATGGCATCGGCCGCAAATGCCGGCGGGACAAATACCATGCTGCAGTTTGCTCCTGTGTTCGCCACAGCCTCCTTAACGGTATTGAAAACCGGAACGTCATCCATTTTTTGTCCGCCCTTGCCGGGAGTTACACCGGCAACCACATTCGTCCCGTAATCGATACACTGGCGTGCGTGGAACTGACCCTCTTTTCCTGTTATTCCCTGAACCACCAAGCGTGTATTCTTGTCAACAAATATGCTCATTCTTCATTCCTCGACCTTTTATTTTTAAATTAAAAATCTGATCTTTCGGGCAGGATCACAGATAGATGGCCAGCGCCTTGGATCATTGCGTCTAAAAATCACAAATTCCAAGCACCAAATTAAAAACAAATCTCAAATTCAAATACTAAATGACCAAAACCTTTAAGGGCGTGCCCCGACTTTGGCGGGATAGGATTTTCGAATTTCGGTCATTGGAAATTGTTTGTTATTTGGGATTTGGTATTTGGAATTTCATTAAGTTAATAAACATTAAGCAAAGCAAATCCTTGGGTAAAATATAGAAAGCCCCATCCTGCGGGCCAGCTTTTACCGTTCCGCAACAAACTGTGCGACCTTTTGCGCCGCATCCTTCATATCGGTAGCGGTAATCAGGTTGAGCCCGGAATCGGCGAGAATCTTTCGGCCTTCTTCCACATTGGTCCCTTCCATCCGTACCACCACAGGAACATTGATACCGGTTTTTTCCGCTGCACTGACAACACCTTTTGCCAGAACGTCGCAGCGCAAAATCCCTCCGAAAATATTGATGAGAATCCCTTTGACATTTTCATCACTGAGCATGATACGAAAGCCGTTCTCAACCATCTCGGCACTGGCCCCGCCGCCCACATCCAAAAAGTTGGCCGGTTCCGCACCGGCAAGCTTGATGATGTCCATGGTTGCCATGGCCAGACCGGCACCGTTGACCATATTCCCGACATTGCCGTCCAGCTTAATATAATTGAGATGAAATTTGGATGCCTCGACTTCAAGGGGGTCCTCTTCGTCGATATCACGGAATTCAAGGATATCCTTGTGACGATAGAGCGCATTGTCGTCAAAGTCGATCTTGGCATCCAGCGCAATCACCGTATTTTCGGCGGTGATCACAAGGGGATTTATCTCCACCAGGGAACAGTCATAATCCATAAACAGCCGGTACAGGCTTGACAGCATTGAAACAAACGGCTTCATTACAGCCGGTGACATATTCAGACCAAACGCAACCTGCCTGCAGTGATAGGGCTGTATGCCCATAAGGGGGTTAATATAAACCTTGATGATCTTTTCAGGTGTGGCGGCTGCCACTTCTTCAATATCCATTCCTCCGGCTTCACTGGCCATGATGACAACCTTCGCCGTTGCCCGATCCGGGATAATACTCAGGTACAATTCCTTTGCGATGTTGAGTCCCTGTTCCACGAGAACCTTCCTGACGATTCTCCCTTCCGGACCGGTCTGGTGGGTCACCAGGTTCATTCCGATGATACCACCGGCAATGTTTGCAACTTCATCCAAAGATCCCGCAAGTTTTACACCCCCGCCTTTGCCCCGGCCGCCGGCATGAATCTGGGCTTTAACAACAACCGGAAATTGATCCAAATCTTCGGCAATTTTCTTGGCTTCGTCCGGATTGAAAGCAACGCCCCCTCTTGGAACAGGAACGTTGTATTTTTTGAACAGGTCTTTGGCCTGATATTCATGGATTTTCATTAACCCAATCTCCTTTTGATTGCAGATTGTAGATTGCAGATTGTAGATTGCAGATTGAAAAAATCTGCTTTTATCCTTTTCAGCCGTCGCAGCCGAAGCTGCTCTGGCGAAGTCGGCCAAACAATCTTCATTCTTCATTCTTCAATTTTCAATTGTTTCAACCGATTACGCACAGTACATCGTCTTTGGCCACCGAATCTCCGGAAGAGAAATTTATGGCCTTAACCGTGCCGTCCGCAGGGGCCGGAAGGGCATTTTCCATCTTCATGGCTTCCAGAATTACCACCGTGTCCCCTTTGCTCACGGTATCCCCCACCTGCTTGGCATATCTTACAATCATGCCGGGCATCGGCGCTTTCAACGGCGTGCCTTCAACACCGGCAGGTGCCGGGTCGGCAGCCTTCGGCTTGGGTGGGGCCGGCGTCGGTGCTGCGGGTGCTGCTGGTTTGGCGGCAGCAGGCGCTGCCGGTCTCGGTGAAACCGGTACCCCGGTCGGCAACTGTTTCACGTAGCTGATAATCGGGGATCCGCCGGGTTCCTCTACGCCGACTTCAAAATACTCGTTGTCCACGAACACGTTGAACGTCCGAAGCGCATCGGTTTTGGGCGGCGCCTTCTTTTCCACCTTTCGGACCAGCTTGCCAAGCTTGGCCAGCTTCACCAGCTCCTCCTCTTTTTTAATTTCCTCCAGGGTTCGCGACTTGACTTCCGCCGGCGGATCTTCCTTGCCGTATTTCCACTTCAGAAACCGTTTTCCCGTAACAGGATAAAGGGCGTACGTGATCACATCGTCCAGGTCCTGGGCAAGTCCTTCGGTATCCTTTTTGGCCTGTCCAAGTTCCGGTTCCAAAACCTCGGCCGGTCTGCATGTAATCGGTTCCTCTCCCCGTGGATACCCCTTCAGCGCCTTTTTTTGAACCTCGGGATCGATGGGAACGGCGGTCTTGCCGTACAATCCATAACACAGATCCTTGACCTGGCCGGTAATCATCTTATATCGCTCATCTTTATCGTCAAAAAGAACGTTGTTGACGGTCTGTATCCCGACAATCTGGCTGGTGGGTGTCACCAGCGGAATTTGACCCAGTTCTTTTCTGACCCTGGGAAGCTCTTTGTAAACCTCATCGATCTTATGCAGCGCATCCATTTCTCTTAACTGGTTGACAAGGTTCGACAGCATCCCGCCGGGTGTCTGGTGCAACAGCACGTTGATATCGATGATCGATACCTTGGAATCATCCAGGAGATGCTTATACTTGGGCATCACTTTCTTTTCCAGTATCTCATTAATTTCCGCCAGTTGCCGGATGTCGAAACCGGTATCGCGATTGGTCCCCATAAGTGCCATCACAAGCGGTTCTACGGCGGCATGTGACGTCCGATAGGCATACGGCGACATGCAGGTGTCGATAATATCAACGCCGGCCTCGATCGCCTTTAAATGACTCATGGGAGACATACCGGAAGTAAAATGGCTGTGCAGATGAATGGGCGGTTTCACGGTCTCCTTCAAGGCCTTGATAATTTCATAGGCATCATAGGGAGCGATCAGGCCGGCCATGTCCTTGAGACAGATACTGTCGGCACCCATGTTTTCAAGGTCTTTTCCCTTGCTGACATAGTAGTCAATATTGTAAACATCCCCGCCCATTCGGGGTTCGGTCATGGAATAACAGATACAACCCTGAAAATGTTTCCCGCATTCCTTAATAACTCTCACAACCGTCTCGAAATTACGGTAGTCGTTTAAAGCATCAAAGGTCCGGAAAATGTCCATACCGTTTTCAGAGGCTCGCTTCACAAAAGCCTCGGCAAGGTCGTCGGCATAATTCCGGTATCCCACAAGGTTTTGGGCTCTTAACAGCATGGAAAACGGTGTCTTGGTGATATACCGCTTTAATGTTCGAATCCGTTCCCAGGGATCTTCGTTTAAAAAACGATGCATGGTGTCAAACGTCGCACCACCCCATGTTTCGAGGGCCCAAAATCCGACCTGATCCATTTTTTCCGCGACCGGAATCATGTCTTCGGTTCTTCCCCGGGTGGCGAACAGAGACTGGTGTCCGTCCCGCAGGGTCAGGTCTTGTATCTTAACGGGATTCTCAGCAGCCGGTCTGTCTTTGCTGTAATCCATGGTCGTTATTTTCACCTGATTGTGATCACTCATCGTAAAATTCTCCCCTTTTTAATTAAATATTTTTGATTGGCGATTGGCGATTGCAACCGTCAATTATCTGAAGGTTCTCATCTGTATCAAGTTGCGCATCTGCATCTGAGCCTGTCGGCCGCTCATCCCCCATAGTTTCGCCGGTGCTGCAGCATAGGAAGCCGGTACCTGGCTAATCGAAGTTGCGGCCATGGACTGAATACAAATCGCCTCTTCTTCCGTCATGATGTAGTTCAACACTGCAGTAGCTGCAGCGGCTGCCTTCTTCTTGTTTTCCATCGTATCACCATTTTCAAGGCTACGGGTCATGGGTTATGATTATGCGTTTTCGAAAATATCCTATTACCTCTTGCCTATCACCTATCACCTATTACTATCACCTATTACCTATTACCTAATTATACCGGTATGTTCCCGTGCTTTTTCGGCGGGAGCGTCTCGCGCTTGCTGCACATAATCTCCAAAGCGTCGATCAAACGGGGCCGGGTTTCACTCGGCACAATGACGGCATCCACAAAACCCCTGCTGGCGGCACAGTAAGGATTCGAAAAGAGTTCCTCGTATTCCTTAATCAGCTCCTTTCGCTTGGCCTCGGGGTCCTCCGCGCCTTGGATGGCCTTGCGATGAATGACATTGCATGCCCCTGCAGCGCCCATAACCGCTATTTCCGAGCTGGGCCACGCAAATGCCATGTCCGCACCGAGGTCTTTTGAACACATGGCAAGATAAGATCCTCCGTAGTCCTTTCGTGTAACCAAAAGCATTTTGGGAACAGTCGCTTCTGAATAGCACCACAACAATTTGGCGCCATGCCGGATAATGCCCCCCCATTCCTGATGACTTCCGGGAAGATATCCCGGCACATCTGCAATGGTCAGCATCGGAATGTTGAATGCATCACAAAAACGGATAAACCGGGTGGCTTTGTCCGAGGCATTGATGTCCAGGCACCCTGCAAGAACCTGGGGCTGGTTGGCGATAATTCCGATACTTCTCCCGTTCAGTCTGGCAAAGCAGATGATGATATTTTGGGCAAAGTATTCGTGAGGTTCAAAAATCTCACCATTATCCACAATTAAACGGATAACCTCTTTCATATCGTATGACTGGTTGGGACTGTCCGGGATGATGGTGTCAAGTGCCGGATCCGCGCGACGCGGATCATCACCGGTATTAACGATGGGCGGATCTTCCATGTTGTTTGAGGGCAGATAAGACAGGAGTTTTTTGATCCGGTCGATGGCATCTTCATCGCTTTCACAGGCGAAATGCGCCACCCCGCTCTTTTCGTTGTGGGCCATGGCACCGCCGAGTTCTTCAAACGTGATCTTTTCACCGGTAACGGATTTGATGACATCCGGTCCGGTAATGAACATATAGCTGGTGTTCTTGACCATAAAAATCCAGTCTGTCATGGCAGGTGAATAGACGGCCCCTCCGGCCGTGGGACCCATAATTGCCGAAATCTGGGGAATCACACCCGAAGCCATGGAATTTCGATAAAAAATCTGACCGTATCCGGAAAGAGAATCAACACCTTCTTGAATCCTGGCCCCACCGGAATCGTTCATGCCCACAAATGGAACCCCGGCTTTTAGCGCCATATCCATGATCTTGCAAATTTTCTTTGAATGCATTTCACCCAAACTGCCGGCCCTGGCCGTAAAATCCTGAGCGAAGGCGAATACATGCCTCCCTTCCACAAGACCATGCCCGGTGATGACGCCGTCGGATGGAATATCGACCTTTTCCATGCCGAAATTTACACACCGGTGGCTGACGAACATATCGATTTCCCGAAAGGTACCAGGGTCAAAAAAGATGGCCAACCGCTCACGGGCGGTTAATTTTCCCTTTTCTTTCTGACCGGCAACCGCTTTATCGCCGCCCATCTTGAGGATCCTGGCTTCGCGCTCTCTAAGATCCTTGATTTTGTCTTCGATAATGCCCATTACAAAATTCCTTTCATCCATTCACATTGACCCTTAATGATTTGGAATCTGATTCCAAGTCCGATATCAGGTCAATGAAATACTTCATTAAAAAGTAAAGAATCCGGGCCTATCTTAGATCCCGCCCCAGGCGGGGGAGGACCCGGCTTTGATATAACCCCTGGAAGGGGCTGTTTTACTTAAAGCCGTTCAAGGTAAAAGTGTCTAAAGTGATCTAACGTACCTATTTATCCCGTGTTTATTGGGGAAGTTATGGTGTCGCTCCGCTCCGCTGATTTTATATAATTGACAGAATTCCTTAACTTTAGCTCACTTTAAACTTTAGTTCACTTCAAACTCTTCTAACGGTTCTTCATGCAGAGCCGGAAAACTCTGACTCCCGCAATACAGGGGTTTTTCATAACAAAATAAAGCGTTTATTTTGGATCGGCTTCAATCATAGGTATACACCTCGTAATCCGTTTTCTCACCCAATAAATGATCGATCTTTTCCTGGGTTCCCCTTCTTTCGTCGCTCATCACCCATTTTCTCCAATCTTCCATGGACTGCCACGTACTCACCACCAGGCTCTCGCCGGGCCGATCGATTCGTTTAAATGTTTCTCCTGAAATATAGCCGGGTTGTTGCATGGCCAAATTTCTGAGTTTTTGAAGCAGCGGTTTTAATGCTTCAGTCTTGTTTTCCGGAACGAGTCGTTTTATAATTATTTTTACTGCCATTTCCCCATCCTCCTTTCATCGGATACAAACTCCGTGCAACCAAATACTGTCGTGAATACCCCCTAACGGATTTTGCCTTTTAACTTGCCCTACCGCTTCGCTTCATAAATAATAATTCGTTTACAAACCCTCGACGTAATATCCATGCTTCAGCCGGGTTTATTTAACCAGACGCTTTATTGTCGAGCAGATCAAGCAATCGGTTGGCTGCTATTGTGGAAGCAGTTGTACCGCTTTCAACCTCCTTTATTGTCTCGGGAAGGATTTTTTTAACTTCAGGGTGTTGATAAAAACGGTCGTTCAGCCCCTCTTTAACCAATGACCACATCCAGTCCACGGCCTGTTTTTTTCGATTTGCCTGGAGTTCTCCGGTCTGCGTCAACTTTCTGCGATGCTCTGAAACGGTATCCCAGATCAGATCGATATCAATCATTTCCAAAGCACTGCATGTCAGGACCGGCGGTGTCCAGGTGGGTGATGAAGGCGCCAGAAAATGGAGTGCTGTTTCATATTGCTTTCTGGCAAGTTCCGCCCGCGCAACATTGTCACCATCCGCCTTGTTAACGGCAACGGCATCCGCAAGTTCGAGAATCCCTTTTTTTATACCCTGCAATTCATCCCCGGCACCGGCAATCATCAACACCAAAAAGAAATCGACCATGGATGCCACGGCGGTCTCGGACTGACCCACACCCACAGTTTCAACGATGATGACATCAAAACCGGCGGCTTCACACACAATCATGGTTTCTCGGGTTTTTCGGGCAACACCGCCCAGCGTACCTCCCGATGGAGAGGGCCGAATAAAGGCCTTCGGTTCCACGGCCAGCTTTTCCATACGGGTCTTATCCGCCAGTACGCTGCCGCCGCTTCTTTTACTGCTGGGGTCAACGGCAAGGACTGCCACACGATGCCCCTTTTTCACAAGCATCATCCCGAGGCTTTCGATAAACGTACTTTTACCCACTCCCGGCACGCCGGTTATGCCAAGGCGCATCGCTTTCCCGGAAAAAGGAAGTAAAATGTCAATGATCGTACGCGCCAACTGTTGATGGCCGGGGAGTGAACTTTCAATGACAGTGATGGTCTTGGCGAGCAGGCGCCGGTCACCCTTGAGAACTCCTTCCACATAAAATTGCGGATCTTCGGATATCATTACGGTTGCTCAAGAACATTCAGAACTTTATTGGCCGAATCAGTAACCACGGTTCCCGGACCGAATACGCCCCTGGCGCCGATTTTGTACAAAAAGTCATAATCTGCCGGGGGAATGACACCGCCCACAACCACCCTGATATCTTCACCGCCCTTTTCTTTGAGAACCTTGATAAGCTGTGGGACCAGGGCTTTATGTCCTGCGGCAAGACTCGAAACACCGACCACATGAACATCGTTTTCCACAGCCATTAATGCGGCTTCTTCCGGTGTCTGGAACATGGGGCCGATGTCCACGTCAAACCCGAGGTCGGCAAATGCAGTGGCAATCACTTTGATCCCACGGTCATGACCGTCCTGTCCCATCTTCGTTACGAGTATCCGAGGCCTTCGCCCGTTCTTTTCCTGAAATTCATCCGTTCTTTTTCGTACGGCTTTAAAGATTTCGCTGTCCGCATATTCTTCGGCATAGGCGCCGGATATGCACTGCGTGGTAGCCACGAACCGGTTGAAAACCTTTTCCATAGCGTCTGAGATTTCTCCGACTGTCGCCCGTGCCCGTACTGCGGGGATACAGGCTTCCAGAAGATTCCCGCCGGTTTCAGCAGCACGGGTTATTGCGTCGAGCGCCCTTCGGACTTCATCATTATCTCTTTTTGACTTTATTTCCTTTAACCTTGCAATCTGTTCGTCACGCACCCCCTCTGAAACTTCAAGAACGCCTTCCAGCGGTTTTTCCTCGACCTGAAATTTATTCACACCCACAATGATGTCTTTTCCCTGATCGATGCGGGCCTGTTTTCTGGCAGCCGCTTCTTCGATGCGCATCTTCGGCATTCCGCTTTCAATGGCCTTGGCCATACCACCCATCTCTTCAACCTCCTGGATGATCTCTCTGGCCGCCTTAATGACTCCGTCGGTCAAGGCCTCTACATAATAAGATCCGCCGAGCGGATCGATCGCATGGCAGATCTGAGATTCTTCCTGAATAATAATTTGTGTATTCCTGGCGATCCTGGAGGATAAATCGGTTGGCAAACTCACAGCCTCATCAAATGAGTTCGTATGCAGCGACTGGGTTCCCCCCAGGGCCGCAGCCAGGGCTTCAAGGGTGGTTCGAATGATGTTGTTATACGGATCCTGCTCGGTCAGACTCCAGCCTGATGTCTGAACATGGGTCCTTAACATAAGCGATTTTGAATCTTTGGGATTGAATTGACTCATCAGTTCGTGCCACAAAAACCGGACGGCCCTTAACATGGCAATTTCCATGAAAAAGTTCATCCCCACGCCGAAGAAAAATGAGAGTCTCGGCGCAAACGCATCGATATCCAGCCCTGCTGCAAGGGCCGCTTTAACATATTCAAGACCGTCCGCCAGAGTAAAAGCAGCCTGAAGAACAGAGTCCGCACCCGCTTCCATCATGTGATAGCCGCTGATACTGACGGTGTTGTATTTGGGCATGTTTTTGGAGCAATATCCGATAATGTCGGATACTATCCGCATGGAAGGTTCGGGCGGGTAGATATATGTGTTTCGGGTCAGATATTCTTTAAGAATATCGTTCTGGATGGTCCCTCCAAGCTGCTCATGTTTTACGCCCTGTTCCTCGGCGGCAACAATGTATCCAGCCATCACCGGAAGAACCGCACCGTTCATGGTCATGGAAACCGTTACCTTGTCCAGCGGAATCTGGTCAAAAAGAATCTTCATATCTTCGACCGAATCTATCGCCACACCGGCCTTGCCGATATCCCCAACGACCCTGGGGTGATCCGAGTCATATCCCCTGTGGGTTGCAAGATCAAACGCCACGGAAAGCCCGGTCTGACCGGCAGCCAGATTTCGCCGGTAAAAAGCATTCGACTCCCTGGCCGTGGAAAATCCCGCATACTGCCGGATGGTCCAGGGTCTTCCGGCATACATGGTGGCCATTGGTCCCCTGACATAGGGCGCAAAACCCGGCAGTGTGTTGACATGCGGCATCCCTTCAATGTCTTCCGCCGTATAGAGAGGTTTAACCAGGATTCCTTCAGGGGTCTTCCAGTTCAGATTCTCAACGGGTTTTCCTCTGAGCTGTTTGGCGGCAAGTTCTTTCCATTTTTGTAAATCAGGATGTTCTGCCATGGCATTCTCCTTTTTCAATGACTTCATTATTCGTAACTCTATTATTCCACTATTCCATTTGGGGCGAAGCCCCTAACTCGCTTTTTATCTGGAAACTGTCTGACCCGCCTGCCATGCAAGGCAAGAGCGGGCAGGGTGGTTTAGGGACGGTTATTTTTCACACAGTTCAACCAGAACGCCGTTGGTCGCTTTGGGATGCAAAAAGGCTATTCTGGCGCCGCCCGCGCCTTTTCTGGGCTTTTCATCGATGAGACGCACCCCTTT
This sequence comes from Desulfobacterales bacterium, assembly GCA_046484425.1. GTDB lineage: Bacteria > Desulfobacterota > Desulfobacteria > Desulfobacterales > UBA11574 > UBA11574. The sequence goes on from JAWOIY010000030.1 coordinate 12,395, forward strand.
TTCCTTTAACTCTGCCAGCGCTTCTTCAATATTCTCTACACGAAAGGCAATATGGTGTATTCCCGGTCCCTTTTTCTCTAAATACTTTGCAATCGGGCCGTCAGGAGCAGTGGACTCCAGCAGCTCCACTTCACTTTCTCCAACCGGAAAAAAGGCGGTCGTCACTTTTTGCTCCTCAATGGTTTCGGTCCCTTCGAAATGAAGTCCCAGAGCATCCGTCCACAAGCCCTTACCGTCTTCTATACTGTTTACCGCGATTCCCAAATGGTCGATTTTTAATATTTTCATCAAAACCTCCTTTTTAATTATTTGTACCTGTTTAGCTTTTTGAAACAATTCTGTTTTTAGGAAGCTTCAGGTGTGCTTAAATTTTTACTGGAAGCTGTTTGAGTAGATTACGGCTCGTTATGAAAAAACCATTCCGGATTCGCTTGAATGTGATCATAT
>JAWOIY010000066.1:0-6503 GCA_046484425.1 Desulfobacterales bacterium
TTATGCAAGATTAAGGAGTGAATGGGCTGAACTCATGATTCACGCGACCATAAGGATGAAAATGCCAGGTCAGAAAGTAAGGGAGGCGTTGGAGGATCTTAAACCTGCAAGCGCTAAAGTCTTAAAATTTAAATCGAAACACAAAATTAAGGGCAAGGAATCCAAAAAATAAAAAGCCGTCTGAGGAGCCGTCACCTCCCCAAACGGCAAAGTTAGGATTATAAACCCTTGATATTATGGTGATCCCAACGGGGATCGAACCCGTGTTATCGGCGTGAGAGGCCGACGTCCTAACCGCTAGACGATGGGACCTTAAGAATTTATACCTATAGAAAACGGTCCGGGTTGTCAAATATTATTTGTTCACGGATCTTCCCGGACCGGCTTTTTACCCTTTCTGAACCCGAAAATCAGATAGATCAGCCATCCGATAAACGGGATCATGGCAATGATGCCCCAGAGTGCCTTCTTTCCAATGGTCCCGAAATCCTTTCGCACGATGTCAAAGATCGCCAAAACCGTCAACAGGTAAAAAACAACACTGATTTTTATCCAAAAAATTGCAGTCGCGATATCCAATTTAATCCCTTGACTCAAATTCAGGTTTTAGATTTTAACAGCGCCGAAACGTTCAATACCGTACCCACATACTGCCGACTGTGATTATAATGATAAATCACTTTGTAGGCACCTTTTTCATCGATTCCGGGATACCATCCGTAATGTTTCAGATAATTTGCGATACTTGAAATGGCATCTGCATGATCAAAAATATTTGCACTTCCGTTGTTGTCACCGTCCTTTGCAAAAAGAAGAATGTTGCTCGGCATAAACTGGGCAATACCCATGGCGCCTGAATAAGATCCGGGGATAGTGGCAGGGTCCAGATTCTCGCTGTCCGTATATTTCAAAAAGGCCTTAAGCTCATTGTACGCCCATGCCGATTTCCGCTTCACCCATTTTTCGAATTCTATTCGGGTGGATTGAGTCGATTTCGAAACCTCATCCCAAAACCTGTCCCGAACATCAGGGTCCTCCAGTGCAGCCATTGAGGAGAGCGTATTCAATACCAACGGTCTTCCGAGCAAGGTCCCCAAGCGGGTTTCGACCAGAATGATGGCTGTAATGACCTCTTTGTCGACACCGTATTCTTTTTCAATGCTCTCCAGCGTTTTTTCGTGCTGTTTCATATAGTTTAAAGCATTACGAATCGATTTTTCACTGGTAAACTGATCATAATTCAGCGCAGCCTCACGATGGTCCAAAAAACGGGAGATCCCTTTTGTTTCGAAAAAAACTTCGGACCTGTCGTAAATCCTGTCAATACGATCCTTATCAAAGCCGTCTTTTACCAAACGGTTCGTAAGCGACCCAAAATATCGGTCATCCTGCCCTGCTCCTGCGGAATTCCCGGGTAAAAAAACAAGATTAAGTATTAAAAGAGCGATAATAAGCGGTATGTATCTGTTGTATAAAGACATATTGGTATTTTTTAACTAGCTCCTTTCTCGGTTTGTATTGTCAATGAAAATCTCGCTTCGCTTTCGTTTTGTAAAAGTGGCCAGGCGCCTGAATCCCAATGAAAGGAGCAGGGGCAACGCCCTTTCATAGTGTTGGCCGACGTCTGCCGGATGATGCGAATCCGAGCCCAAAGTGATCCTTATCCCCTGTTCATGGCATTTTTTGAGTATATCCGGAGAGGGGTAAATTTCTCCTGCCGGATGGTTATAACCACTGGTATTGACTTCCACGGTCACATCCTTGCTTTTTATTATTGACAGTATATCATCACATTCTTTTTCAAAAGACCTCGAAGGTATTCGACCAAATTTTTTGATGAGGTCGAAGTGGCATATCACATCAAAATAGTCATAATCCAGCATCTTTTCGAATTGTTCGAAATAAAGTTCATAAACATCATCGGTATTCTTTTCCCCGCAGCGCCAGGCTGAACGGTGACTGACAATATCTAGGTCGCCCAAAAAATGTAACGAAGTGGCAATAACATCAAATGCATAGGTCCTGATAATGTCCTGGAAAAGATCAGTATATGCCGGGTTGAAATCAATCTCGAGCCCTGCCTTGATACCTATTGCATTTTTATATTTTTGTTTTAAAATCTGGACGGCATTAAAATAATAGGAGACCTCCGCCGGCGTCATGGATAGCCCTGTCTTTGTTTCCTGAATCGTCAGATGATCCAGAAAACAGATCTCCCTGAGCCCCAAATCGATGGCGCTTCGGATATATTGTTCCATGCCGCCGACGGCATGGTTGCAAAACATCGTATGTAAGTGGTAATCGATCATTGACAGGACACTGGTTGATCGGATTTAAATGGCATGTTATGACTGTTTTTGTCAAACCTTTATCGCATCAAAACTTGACGAAGTGTTTTCGAATTGAAATCTTTTTAGATGATCATTTTGCATAATGAAAAAAACTTCAAAAACTGTATTTTCATGTCAGGCTTGTGGTTATCAGACACCCAAATGGCTGGGTAAATGCCCGGATTGCGGTCAGTGGCAAACCTTTGTCGAAGAAATCCAGTCAACCAAACCCAATCAAGGGGCAATGCGGATTTCATCTGCCTCGGAAGCAAAACCGGTCCCAATAAACGCCGTCGAGTTTGAACCTGAAGACCGTCTCTTAACCGGAATCAAAGAGTTTGACCGTGTCCTGGGCGGCGGGCTTGTCCCCGGTACCCTTGTTCTCATTGGCGGAGATCCGGGAATCGGAAAATCGACCCTGATGTTGCAAGCTCTATACGGCATCGCTGAAAAGGGCTTAAAAGTATTGTACGTTTCCGGAGAGGAATCGGTCCGCCAGATGAGGCGTCGCAGCCAAAGACTGTCCACCATATCGTCCGATGTGATGGTTGTTTCAGAGAATGATATGGAATCCATCCTTCTGATGGCGGGATCCTTACAACCCCATGTTATGGTGATCGATTCGATTCAGACCATGTTCAGCGCGGATTTATCCTCCGCCCCCGGGAGTGTTTCCCAGGTTCGGGAATCTACCATGCGCCTCATGCTCATGGCCAAGAAAACCGGAACTCCCGTTTTTCTGGTGGGGCATGTCACCAAAGACGGCGCCATTGCCGGGCCGAGGCTTCTGGAGCATATGGTCGATACGGTGCTTTACTTTGAAGGCGATCGCAACCACGTGTTCAGAATTCTCAGGGCGGTAAAGAACAGATTCGGATCGACCAATGAAATCGGCGTATTTGAAATGAATGAAAACGGCCTGAATGAAGTGGCCAATCCTTCAGCCGTATTTCTTTCCGAACGGCCTGAAAACGTCCCGGGTTCTGTTGTTACGGCCAGTATGGAAGGTACAAGGCCGATTCTCGTAGAACTCCAGGCCCTTGCAAGCAGTACGAGTTTCGGGAACCCCCGAAGAACAATTCTGGGAATCGATCATAACCGGGTGGCATTGCTCGTGGCCGTAATGGAAAAAAAATTGGGTATGCATCTCATGGGACACGATATCTTTATCAATGTCGCCGGGGGAATCAAGATTGACGAACGCGCCGTTGACATGGGGATCGTAGCTGCTGTTGCCTCGAGTTTTTTAGACAGGCCGATTCAAAAAGGAACCATTATATTGGGTGAAATCGGGCTGACCGGGGAAGTCAGGGCCATCAGCCATATTGAAAACAGGATTGCCGAAGCCAAAAAAATGGGGTTTAATCGGTGTCTTGTGCCGCAAAGTAATTTGAAACGTATCACCGGAATAAAAGGGATAAAACTCATCGGCGTGAAGAATGTCTCGGAAGCAATGGAGGAGGTATTTTAGCCTTTTCCATGAAACGATCTTCAAAAAAACACGGCCAATGGCAAGACCATTATTCGCTGCGGGCAAAAAAAGAACGATATCCCGCCAGATCGGTCTATAAGCTCCAGGAGATACAAAAAAAATACAACATTATAAAAAAAGGGGCCAAGGTGATAGATCTGGGGTGTGCACCCGGATCGTGGATACTTTACGCAGCTGAATTGACGGGGAATACGGGGCGGGTGATCGGCATCGATCTGGTGCCTGTCACGATCAGTGTTCCTTCTCACGTCAAATGTTATACCGGTGATATTCTCTTAATGGATGACGATTTTTTCGGATCCCTTGGAACGGACTTCAATGTTGTCATCAGCGACATGGCACCGTCCACAACAGGAAGCAAATTTGTGGACAGCACCCGATCTTTCGATCTCTGCCGGACGGCACTTTACACCGCGCAGAAAACTTTGGCCACCGGCGGATCGTTTGTCTGTAAAATATTTCAAGGCGAAGATTTCAAGGTTTTTATAGACTCGGTTCGATCCGTCTTTAAAAGCCATAAAATTTTTAAGCCGAAAAGCAGTCGAAAAGCCAGTAAAGAAATTTATATTATCGGATTTGAAAAAAAATGATATATTGTTTTAAGAGAGATATTAATGAACCTCGATGAAGGCGTCCAATCGCCATATATTTTTTTCTGTGAACAATAGGAGGGAAAAATGTCAGGTCACAGTAAGTGGTCTTCCATTAAACACAAAAAAGGCATTACAGATGCCAGACGGGGCAAAATATTCACAAAACTCATCAAAGAAATTACTGCTGCAGCGCGTATGGGCGGCGGAGATTCCAACGCAAACCCGAGACTTCGATCAGCCATCCTGGATGCAAAAAGCGAAAATATGCCCAAAGATAATATTGAACGCGCCATAAAAAAAGGCACCGGTGAACTGGATGGGGTGAGTTACGAAGAAAGTATTTACGAAGGGTATGGTCCGGGCGGTGCCGCAGTTTATATTGAATCGCTTACCGATAACAAAAACAGGGCCGTGGCCGATATTCGCCATATTTTAGCCAAGGCAGGAGGAAATCTCGGGGCAAACGGATGCGTCGCCTGGATGTTTGAAAAAAAAGGATATATTGTTGTTGAAAATCATTCCGTTGATGAAGATGTTTTGATGGAAACCGCCATTGATGCCGGGGCCGAAGATGTCCGGGAAGACAACAGCAATTATGAAGTCATTACCGCTCCCAAAGATTTTGAAGTGGTGAAAACGGCCGTTGAAAAGAAATCTATCCCTTACATTGTTGCAGAAATCACCATGTTCCCACAGTCCACCGTGAACCTTAAGGGCAAGGAAGCCGAACAAATGGTCAAGTTGATGGAAACCCTTGAAGACTGTGATGATGTGCAGAAGGTATACACCAACGCCGACATTCCGGAAGAACTGGTCGGCGGATAGTGTTTGCAGCTGTTTGAGGGCCACACCCCGAATTCTTAAAATTTATCCGCCTCCGCCATAATTTGGTGCTGTGAGGTCAGCGCTTTAAAAAAGGAAATGAAATAACAGGCGGTCGTCTAAATGTTAGGACCCGGCTTGACGGCAACGGCCAGAATTCCCATTTTTTTCAGCTCAAAGGCATCCTCAAGGTGCAGGCCCGCCTCATCCAGTGCGGTTCGCAGATCGGAGCTGACAAAACGATCGTGCTCGGGGTGGAGAAGGATGCGTTTGGTGATTACGTTCTGATACAAGGAAGGGTAAAGTTCTTCGATATAATATACCCCGCCGGCTTTCAAAACCCTGGCGATTTCCGAAAGGGCCCGGCGCCAGTCCGGAACATGATGCAAAAAGCCGAAACCGAACAACGCATCCAGCGTATCTGATTTGAATGGAAGATCGATGGAGTCACCGACATACAGGTTGACCGTATTTTTTATCGCCCTGGAGAGATACGTTTTTGCCCCCTGAACCATTTTAATATCCAGGTCCAGGATATGCAGTCGGGAGGGACGAAACGCTTTGAAGATGAGCTTTGCTCCCGCTCCCCGGCCGCATCCCACCTCCAGAATGGTTGCCCCCGCCTTCAGCGGCATTTTTTGCCGCAACCATTTAATCTCCATATGCTGCTGAAATACCCTCAGGGGGTTGTTCACCACACACCGTTCAGCCCAGTTCAATTTCATGGTCATACCTTCTTTTTATGAGACAATTATTGACCCTTGAATACGATCTTAACCACTATTCAGGAGGGCAGTTGTTTCCACGTAACGTTATTGGCAAAGTTACTTCGTATTTTCAGTGATTTAGCAGTGGGGGAGACCGCGGCTCCCGCATGCTTTTCGCGGGAGAACGCGGAGGGGGCAGGAATGCCACCACTGCTAAGTCACTGAAAATACCAGTGACGGAGACACTGAAGTGAAGGGGAAATGACTGCACCCTGAACACATACCGATCTTATTTCTTCGCCAGATGGATCATTGCAATGCCGTTGGTCAGCTTCCGTGTCGTCACATGTGAAAATCCAACCTGTTTCAAAAGGGCTGTAAGCTCATCCGGCATCGCAAAGGTTCGTATCGATTCGGTAAGGTGCATGTATGCCTTGCTTGATCCCACAATAAGCCCGCCGAGCGCAGGCATCACATGAAATGAGTAAATATCGTACAGCCACCGGAATAACGGCGATGTCGGTTTCGAAAATTCCAGACACATCATTTTCCCGCCGGG
>JAWOIY010000034.1:0-22104 GCA_046484425.1 Desulfobacterales bacterium
GTGCCGAACAGGATCAGGTCCTCGATGATATGCTGAATATTAAATGTTATTTCGGGGTGTTGCCGAAATGAAACACGGCTGTTCGGCCCAACACGCTCTAATCCGTTCAGACAGTTTCCCGATCTGAAATGCGGTAACCTCCGGCGTTTAGATATATCTTGAATGTCTAAATGATACCGCTCTTATTAGTATGTGAATGTTACCTTTCAATTCAGATGAATTAAGATATGGTAATTTTAGGGGGTTTCAATGCAAAATTATATAGATCGTATGGTTCGAGCTGCCAAACTCGATGTAAACTTATATGAAGAAGTTGAGGCCGATAAAGGTGCGATGGGCCAAGCCATGGGAGTTGTTGTGCTCTCCAGTGTAGCAGCCGGGATAGGCAGCATAGGAACGATGGGTATAAAGGGGATCATTATCGGAGCGATCACGGCTCTTATTGGATGGTATGTTTGGGCCTATATGACATATTTTATCGGTGCCAGGATTCTTCCTGAGCCGCAAACCAAAGCGGATTATGGTGAATTGCTCCGAACCATCGGTTTTTCAAGCTCTCCGGGTTTAATTCGAGTATTGGCTTTTATACCTGGTACATCCGGGATCATTTTTACTATAGCTTCAATTTGGATGTTAATAGCGATGGTTGTTGCGGTAAGACAAGCGCTTGACTATCAGAGCACATTACGTGCTGTAGGTGTTTGCACTATTGGCTGGGTCATTCAGGCAGTAATTCTTATGATTTTGTTTGCTGCTTTAGGGGGTGGTCCTAAAACCTGATTTCAATCTGACTGAAACTGTAGCGAAAAAAGTGATTTGTTTTGTCCGCCCGAAGTCCATGGCCAAGTTGCTGCACGGTTAGGGCGCTGTTAAAGTTAAGGAGAGCACCATGAAAAAACAATGGATTAAAAGGATTCATCATTTACCCAGGGTCGTGTGTCTATTTGGGGCGATCGGCCTGGCACTTCTGCTCATCGGATGCGGAAAAGCCGGTGGGAAACCAACGATTGAACAGGAACCGCTTTCGTATAAGATGGATGCACTCAGGCCTTACATTTCTGATCAAACCATGCGCGTTCACTATGATAAACACTATGCCGGATATGTGGACAAGGCAAACCAGCTCCTTAAAAGGGGAGGCTTTGAAGGCAAAACTGCTGATGAGATTATCGTGTTCACGGCCGGGAAAAAAGAGTACACGGCGATTTTTAACAATGTCGCCCAGGCCTGGAATCATGCTTTTTTCTGGAAATGCCTTAAACCGGGTGGTGGAACGGTGGGTGGCGAGCCGGCTGATCGGATCATAAAGTCGTTTGGGAGCTTCGACAACTTTAAACAAGAGTTTTTGGAGGCGGCCAATAGTCAGTTTGGAAGCGGTTGGGTCTGGCTGGTTCTTGACGGTGAGAAGCTAAAGATTGTTACGACCGCCAATGCGGACACACCCATAGCCCACGGGTTGAAGCCGGTCTTCACGGTGGATGTCTGGGAACATGCCTACTACCTGGACTATCAGAATCGCAGGGCGGACTTTGTTGAAAATGTGCTCAATCACCTCGCCGACTGGGATTTCGTTGCTTCCCAGCTGAAATCTATAGCGAAATGATTTTTTTCCGTCATATTGCAGACTTTGGGAACTTCAGGGACATCCTTAACATTTCAAGTTTATTTCCGTTATAGTGATTAAAGATGGTCGTTAAGTATGTGCCCGTACCTTAACCATGTATACCGTTCATAAGAATCGTAGGTGATGCCATGCTTAAAGTAAAAGACTTCATGACAAAAGAGGTGATCACCGTCTCGCCCGAGACGGAGATTGTCCATGCAACAAAACTTCTTCTGGAAAACCGCATCAACGGTGTCCCTGTGATAGATGGAACAGGAAAATTGGTGGGAATCCTTTGTCAGAGTGACCTGATTTCCCAACAGAAAAAACTTCCGGTCCCTTCTTTTTTCACATTTCTGGATGGGTTAATTCCCCTGACGTCCATGAAACAGTTGGAAAAGGAGGTGCAGAAAATCGCGGCCACTACCGTGGCCCAGGCCATGACGCCAAAACCGGTTTCAGTCTCGCCCGATACGGGCATTGAGGCAGTGGCGGCCCTTATGGTGGACAATAATTTTCATACCATTCCTGTGGTGGAAGAGGGGAAGCTTGTGGGAATCGTGGGGAAAGAAGATATTTTGAGAACGCTCATGCCAAGATCAGAAGCATAACAACATAAGTTTTAAGAATTTACAAACAAGTTCCCAAAAATTATCACCCTTTGGGCGCTGTCTGATTCGGCTATTTCCCGCGTTATCAAGGGGCTTGCAGTGGAGAGTCAGGACAGCGTCTCTGAGCGCCTTGAAAATGAAGAGTCGATAGGATTAGTAACGACGTGACAGAGATAAACGAAAAATCAGAAAAATCAGACTCGAACCCGCATCACACCGCTTCAAAAATCCACACAGATTATGCCGTCTCCAGCGCTGTGACCCTTTTTGTGGTCAGCGCCGTTCAGTTCCTGACCCCCTTCATGCTGTCTGCTGTGGGAGTGGCTCTTCCTGCCATTGGCAGGGAGTTTTCGGCCAGTGCGGTCCAGCTTGGACTTGTGGAAACCGTCTATATCTTCGCCTTTTCTCTTTTTTTGATTCCGGCGGGACGGCTGGGTGATATTTACGGAAGGAAAAGAATCTTTACGATCGGTATTCTCGTGTTCACTGCGGGAACCGTTTTGATATCCCTCGCCTTTACCATCGAAAGTTTTATCGTATTCCGGTTTTTTCAAGGGTGTGGCGGGGCCATGATCTCGGGAACCAGCGTGGCCATCCTTTCTTCGGTCTTTCCACCGTCCACTCGGGGGCGGGCCATGGGGATCATTGTGGGTTGCGTCTATTTGGGGCTGTCTCTGGGGCCGGTTCTTTCCGGATTTATGGTCACCCATCTGGGATGGCGCTGGATCTTTTATCTGGGGGTTCTGGTCGAGCTTTTCTGCCTTTGTCTCACTGTTTTGAAACTCAAGGGCGAATGGGCTGAAGCAAGGGGCGAGCGTTTTGATTTTGCGGGAACCCTTCTTTACATTATCTCTTTATTCTGTCTGATTTACGGCACCCTCAACCAGAAAGAGGGTGGTATTTATCTGGTGTTCATGGCATCAGGCGCCTTAGGATTTCTGATCTTTCTCGCCTTTGAATACCGGTGTTCATCTCCGATTCTGGATGTGGGTCTGGTCATCCGTAACCGGGTATTCGCCTTCAGTAACCTGGCCACCCTGATCAATTACGCCGCGTCTTTCGGCATCGCTTTTTTCTTCAGTTTGTATTTGCAGGTGGTCAGGGGGTATTCTCCCCAACGGGCAGGATGGATTCTGATTATCCAGCCTGTGTTCCAGTCTGTACTTTCTCCGTTTTTTGGAAGGCTGGCGGACCGGGTTTCGCCTGCGGGTCTGGCCACCGCAGGCATGGCCTTGTGTAGCCTGAGCCTGGGTCTGGCTTCCCAGTTTCATGCCGGAACACCCATGCCCGTGATCATGGGGATGCTGGCCTTGATGGGCGTAGGATTCAGTCTTTTTTCATCACCCAATACCATCACGGTAATGGGAAGTGTTCCTTCCAAAAGCTATGGTATCGCCTCCAGCTTTCTGGCCACCATGCGGACGATGGGGATGCTGTGCAGCATGACCATCATCACCCTGGTGTTCAAACATATCATGGGCGACAACCCGGTGAGTGTGGAAGCACAGTCCTTTTTTCTTGCCAGTATGCATCTTTGCATGGTGATCTTCGGCTTTCTTTGCGTGGCCGGAGTATTTTGTTCCATGGTCCGCTTGAGGAGTTGAGCCAAACCTTGAATCTTGATTATCAGCCTTCGCGATAAAATTGAAAATCCCGAAGGGTTTTAAATTTGGAAGGTTTTATTTTGTTATAAAAAACCCCCGTATTGCGGGAGTCAGAGTTTTCCGGTTCTGCCTGAAGAATTGCTGGAAGCGTTTGAAGTGAGATAAAGCCATTACTTCAATTTTGTCCATGTAACCCTGAATTCCGAAAAGGCTGATCGATTTAATGTTCAGCCAGATTTAAAACACTGTTGTACGTCCCGAAGATGTTGGCACATGCCTTTGTATTTCGAGGATCTTCCTTCCATTTTCCGTCCACCAGAAATTTATATTCATACTGTCCCGGCTGCAGCATTACGACCCTTGTCCATTTCCCGTTATCATCTTTCTTCATGGGGTGCTTTTTGGGATTCCAATTGTTGAAATCTCCCATCAGGATGACCTCTTTTGCACCTGTCGATTCGAGTGAAAACGTTATTTTTCGGCGTTTGATTTTATTTGTTGGTTTGACTTTTGTCATCGGATACCTCCTAAAAAAAACATTTCCGGATTTTTATGATTCGGAATTGAATGAGTCATTATCAGGTTGTAACTCACGCTGTCCATAGAGGGCGGGCTTTATTTTGATAGTCCATATTCCTAAATGACGGGGGTTTATCCCGAACGATCGGGAGAAAAGCTGATGATAACGATAGATTTGAGCCCGACTTCGATTTGTGCTCTATTTCGCCGGCAACGGATTTAACCAGTGTCCGTCCATGATTGAGGATTTTTGTTCTAGATCAAGGCATGCGAAAAAAATAGCTGTAGGCATATAATTGATATTCCGCGGGTTATTTTTTGAGCATAACGAAGAGATTGGACAAAAAGACCATTTATGGATGGACACCAAATAACTTAATCTTTGTTTATTGCCCGTTCATCATATCCCTCAGCTTGGAGGAACATTTAAACGTAACGACCTTTCTTGCTGAAAGCATCATGTCATCACCGGTGGCTGGGTTTCTGCCCCTGCGCTCTTTCTTTTTCTTTACGCAGAATTTCCCGAATCCGCTGATCAAAACATCCTCACCGGATTCTAAAGTGCCCTTAAGGATATCTATCAGCGATTCCACGATTTCGATGGATTTTTTCTTTGTTAATCCGTCTTTGTTGCCGATTTCCTCAATGATTTGGGCTTTTGTCAGCGTCATGTACCGTTGCTCCTTTTTGTCTACAATATCCAGGATGAAATGGCAGTACCCAGAATGAGTGTAATAATTCCAAAAAACCTGAACGTTTGGTCGGATACTGCGTTTAAATACCAGTGAACTGTTTTATCATACAAGTTTTGAGGGTTCCAAAAGATAAACCCGCCTTTAAGTACGGCCAAGATCCCGATTAATCTTATGAACCATGAGTGACGGCTCTCCGATGCAGCAATAATAAGAATAATACCCAAGAATGCCGGTAATGCCGATAAAATTCTACGGTCAAGATTCGTAACCAGGTTTTTTAGCATGCTTTTTGATTCGCGGGTGTATAGGATTAGCCCGGTACCAAAAGAGATCCAGATCAAACAAAATGCATATAGAAACCATTTCATATTCAATATCCTGTCCAATATAGATAAAAAATTAATAAAAAGAAGTCAATAGGCAAAAATGCACTGAACTTTTAATCGATATCGGTGTCCCTCGAATTTCAATGTACGGCTTTTAAAATAAAAACCAAACATTCTCAGGTTCGATTGGGTTTGTCAAGAGTCGATCTTATCCTGGGAATTGTTGACTCGGGTAAAATAAGCGCATGGGTTTTATTTTTAAAAAGCATGATGTTTTAAAAAAATTGCGAGTGGTGCTGTCTTATAGAGTGCGTTATGGTTGGGCCCTTTCACCATTGGGTCATGTTCCCACCTTATGGGGATTTCTCCTATTAAAATGAACCTTACACTCTATGGACAATACAGATTACAATCTGATAAAAGTTACTGTATAGAAATTTGATGGTTTCGCAAAAAGTCAATATTGCTCGCTCCGTGACCATTTGGGGGCGTTTCTACCGGTGCCGCTAAATTTCAAAAACTCGTCGCAAGCGCCTCAAACAGTTTGAAATTTTTAACGCCTCACCGTTTGAAACGCTGATTCCCCAAATGCTCAAATGTCGCTCACAATAGACTTTTTACGAGTTTGTCAAAATTGAGCGCTTCAGATACAATTATATTTTTACGAAACCAACCATCATTGAAACATTCTTTTCTGGTAGCTAAATCCAAAATGCTTGTACGCCGCTTCGGAAGCCTTTCTCCCGGAAGATGTTCTTGTGACAAGCCCGATTTTCAAAAGATACGGTTCAATAACATCCACAAGTGTATCCGTTTCTTCCTGGAGGGTCGCTGCGATGGCCTCAATGCCCACCGGACCGCCTTTATAAAATTCGATAATTGTTTTCAAATATCGTCGATCAAGATTGGTCAGTCCTTTTTCATCCACACCCTCTAACATCAGCGCGGCCTCAACGGTCTTTTTTGTAATAATTCCATCTGCACGAACCTGTGAATAATCCCGAACGCGCTTGAGAAGCCTGTTTACAATTCGTGGCGTCCCTCTGGATCGAGTTGAAAGTTCTTTTGCACCTTCATCGTCCACAGTGACCTTGAGCAGATCGGCAGAACGTCGAATGATTTTTACAAGATCCGCTTCATTGTAAAAATCAAGACTCCTGAAAATACCGAAGCGGTCCCGCAACGGTGCAGATAAAAGGCCAACCCGGGTGGTAGCCCCAACCAGTGTAAAGCGGTTTAAACGGTATCTGTGACTTCGGGCATGGATCCCCTTGTCAAATACAAAGTCCACGGCAAAATCTTCCATTGCAGGGTACAAAAATTCTTCTACAATTTTCGGGGTCCTGTGAATCTCGTCGATGAACAGAATATCTCTGTCTTCCAAATGGGTAAGAATACCAATAAGATCCCCGCCTTTTTCAAGGGAAGGGCCGGACGTCGCAGTAAGGTTTCCGCCCATTTCCTTTGCGATAATGTGCGCCAATGTGGTTTTTCCAAGTCCGGGTGGACCATGAAAGAGGATATGGTCAACCGGCTCCTCACGCTGCAACGCCGCTTCAAGTGCAATTTTAAGCGCCTCAACGACTTCGGTTTGGCCGACATAATCCGCGAAGTGCTCAGGTCTTAAGGACAGAATTTCCAGTTCCTGATCAACCAGGAGACAGGATCCCGTAACAATGCCTTGTTTGTCGGTAGAATGTGTTGGCATGTCATCTGTCATTTGCTTAACTCAACGGTAGTAAAACGATGTTGTCATCAATCAGCTTCGAGCATTTTCTCCGCGATACACTTCTTCAAAGAGTTCTTCCGGGGTTGATATGGTACTGTTTCGTTCCATGGCATCGATGATCAACTGTTTCGCCTCTTTTTTGTGGTAACCCAACTGATCTACAAGCACATCCAAAACCTGCTGGGACAAATCCTCGACCACGGGAACTTCTTTTTCCGGGGTCTTTCGAATCAGCGCAAATTTATCCATCTTCCCTTCAAGGGTGGCAATAATCTTGCGTGCCGTCCGGTCGCCGATACCTTTCAACTGTTTAAGGGTTGAAAGATCTTTTGATTCTATGGCCCTTGCAATGTCACGAACGGGTATGTTTAATGCCTTTACCGCCTTTAAGGCACCGATGGCTTCAACAGAAATGAAATATTGAAAAAATTCTTTTTCAACCTCAAGATTAAAACCGATCAAAACCGGCTTTGGCTGACGTTCGGTCTGCTGGTGGTAAATATAGAGTGAAACCGGATCACCGACAGACTTTGCTCTAATGGTGTCCATTACAAATACGGGGAGTAAAACTTCATAGCCGACCTGATTGGCCAGAACCAGTATCCGATCATCCCCTTTTTTTAAAAGTTTTCCTTCAAGATAACCGATCATTGCATCCTGTTTTTTTTCTTTGCCGTTTGAGCAAATCCGTTATTATACCGGAACAATCCCAAAAGCGCCAAACCCATTGCATCGGAGGCGTGATACGGCCGAATCGGCGTCGCCAAATTTAAAAGACTCCGTACGGCCCTTTCAAGCTGAATTTTAGTTGCATTGCCGTTTCCGGTCAAAATTTGTTTGGATTCGCGAACAGGGACTTCGATGACAGGCACCTCCATCCTGCATCCCGCAAGGAGGACAACACCCGTGACTTTACCCAATGTTATCCCTGCATTTGGAAATTTATCAACGGAAAATATATCTTCCACAACCATCAGGTCAGGCTTTTCGTCCTTCAAGACCTTAAGAAGATTTGAAAAAATTTGATTAAGGCGGCTCGGTAAAGGAAGATTTTTTGAAGTATGGATACTGCCGAAGGAAAACCCGTCAACCTTAATTCCCATTCCCCTGACAATTCCAACACCTGTTGCAGATAAGCCTGGATCTATGCCGATAACCTTTATCATCCCACGCTCTTTTCTTGATATAACGTGTTGGATCTCAAGAGAGAAATACGGTCCTTAATTTTTGTATCCTGTATCCTGAATCCCACATCCGGTATCAAGCAACACCCCGTTAAGGTGTAATTCCTTTTAATTTGTTTTCGGCAATTTTTGCTTCGTTTGATTTCGGGTATTTTTTAATAAGCTCCGACAAGATCAGGCGTGCATTTGCTTCATCTCCCAGATTAAAAAAGGCGAATCCCTGTTTTAAAAGCGAAGCCTTAATCTTATTCCCTTTTGGATATGTTTCGATTACTTTCTGGTATTCCAAGATCGCTTTTTCATACCATTTTTCACGATAGTAGGTTTCGCCGATCCAAAACTGGGCGTTATCTGCATTTTCCGATTTGGGATATTGTTTTAAAAAACTTTTAAATCCTTCCCGCGCAGCATTAAAGTCATCTTTATCATACGCGTTTTTTGCAGACAGGTACATATCATTTTCTGAAAGTGTCTTTTCAGCTTGTTTTGCGGGCGGTTTCTCTGAAACCGGCTTCGGTTTTTGATCGGGCTCCGTAGATTCAAAGTTCAGATACTGCTCCAGGCGTGCAATACGGTCTTTATTTAAACTTGCGGTCTTATCAATGGCATCGAGTTTATTTTCTTCTTTTTCTGATAATTCATCGAATGTCTTTATTTTCTGATTCAGCAAATATTGTATCTCGTCAAGTCTTCCACTTAACATTCGGATTTCTTCCTGGAGTTGATCCATGTTGGCATTTTGGCCTGCGGTTTTGCTTCTAAGCTCTTGATCAGTAGCTTCCCGGGCATCCAGTTTGGCTTCGAGCCGTTTGTTTTTTTGTTCCGCTTCCCTATAGCGTTGTTCCGCTTTGGCCAGGCGGTTATCCAGTGTGATTACATCGTGCTGTGACGCACATCCGGTCAAGAAGATCATACCTGATAGTAGAATTGATAATTTTTTTTTCATGGCAGGATTTAAATCGGGGCCTTACCCCCTTGTTGAGGTAATGGAAACATTGTCGTGTTCCCGGTATGTTAATATTTTATTTTGGGTGATAATCGGCCAAGCGGTCGGGGTGTTTCCATCTTCATGGAGGGATTTAACCCATAATAACACCCCGACCCTTTAAATGGTTTGGCCACCAAAATAGATTTGTTGCATGCGATTATAGCGGCATTGCAATTTTATGACGCTGTTAGTTTATGGTAAAATGACATCTCCGGTTTTTTGACCAGGAATCTTCATTTTGACCGGAATCCACCGGACGCTCTTCACCGTAGCTTATGGTGGTTAAGCGTGATGCCGGAACGCCAAGGTCAACTAGAAAATTCTTTGCACTGGCAGCACGTCTATCTCCCAGTGCAAGGTTATACTCGTTCGTACCCCGCTCATCACAGTGTCCCTCGATGGTTGACATCGCACCGGAGTTATTCATGAGCCATTCAGCTTTTTTAGTCAAAATTTTCTGTGCTTCTGCAGTTAAAGCGGAACTGTCAAAATCAAAATGGATATCCTCATTCAGAAATCTGTCCCTGGCTTCCTGTTTCGTCATGGCTTCTTCCTGAAGTCTTTCTTCTTCGAGTGCCCGCTGTCGTGCCAACGCTTCCTGTCTTGCTCTTTCAGCAGCATCATCTCCGGCCTGTTGTTCCAGCGTGGTATCTTCCTTTACCACCTTCTTTGCACATGAAGCAGTAAACAGCAAACCTGGAATAATAAATGTCAGTGCCAAAATTATCCATAATCTTTTTCGCATTGTTGCCTCCTTTTAATCGTTTAGTCCTGAACTTTGTGGATTTATAGACAAAAAATCTGAGCCATACATTTCTCTATCACGAACGATACACAATAAGTGATATCGTCTTCGCCTGGTTGAACATATTTTTTTACATTGAACCCCTGGTCCTCCCGCGAAATGCCGGATTATTGATGGGCCAGGATTTTTTACTGATCGGTCATTCTGGGTGACCATTTTGGTTGTGACTGCTGGCCTTTCAAGGCGAGTAGCCGTCTCTGATCGGTTCCAAAACTCGTCATGACATAGATTCTGGAAAGTCCTTCCCGCGTTGAGCTGAAAACAATGAGATTCCCGTCCGGGGACCAGGACGGTGATTCGTTGTCGCCTTCGTTGTGTGTCAATTGAATTGGACCCTGGCCGTCGATTCCGATCAAAAAGATATTGTTTCGTCCATTTTCCATGCCTGAATAGGCCAATTTATCGCCCTTTGGAGACCAGCTTGGCTGTGTATTATAGCGCCCCTGAAACGTTAATCTGCGTGTCTGGCCGGAGTCTATATTAATTATATAAATTTGGGGCGTTCCGGATCTATTGGAAACAAAGGCCATATTTTTTCCGTCCGGCGACCAAGCGGGAGATACATCAATGCCTTTACTATTGGTCAATCTTTTAGTAACTTTCCCGGTTTCGGTCAATAAATAAATTTCAGAATCGCCTGAAAATGAAAGCGACGCCGCCAGGAGGGATCTGTTCGGAACCCATGCAGGTGAATGGTTAACCCCATCTTTCGAAACCACAGACCCCCGATTTTCTTTTAAATGTTTTATGTAAAGATCGGGCTTACCCCTGGCGTAAGAGGTATAGGCCATCCATTTTCCATCCGATGACCAAGAGGGATCGATGGTGATACTATTGGTATGCGTTACTCTCCTGGGATTGTATCCGTCAAATTCGCAGATGTAAATTTCCTTGGTACCCGAAGTCGTTGAAACAAATGCAATTTCAGTATCAAAAATACCCCGGTCTCCGGTGAGGCTGTAGATCACCTCGCTACAAAAACGACGAATGATTCTTCTCTGATCGCTGACCCCCCCCTTGTACCTTTTTCCAACCATCAATTTTTCTTTAAAGGTGTCATACAGTCGAAGCTCAATTTCAAGCAAATTGTCTTTTACCAGCACACCGCCGGTAACCAGAAGCTCCGCGCCGACACTGGTCCAGTCGTGAAAATTGACATTGGCAAAAGCGGCATCCGTTTGAGGATCCACCAGAAAGGCCTCTCGATTCATAATTTTAAAATATCCTGTGAAATAAAGTGTTTCGGAAAGCAAATCAGATAGTGTTTTCGACAACAGGGCAGTATCGTTTCCGCCGGATATTTTTTTGAATACAGGAACTGCGATGGGGAGTTTCCTTAGATAGGGATGGGTGATGTCGATATAATCGTATCCAGCCAGAGACACCCCGCACATCGTCAGAAAAATTATGGATGCAATCATCCAAAATATCAGTGTTCGGCAAACTTTCATCACAGAAGCAAACTCCTTTAATCCTTAAATGTAACGTCCTTTTTTGGTTTTGTAAATCGTGTTCCAAAGACCCAAGTTATTGACTGATACCCGAAGACGTGAAGTGAAAGCCGGCTTCAAAGTATGGACGCGAATACCCTTTTGGGAAGGGTGGAAGCGGATTCGACTTAAGAATCGCTTTTTTTGCCTGTTCGTCAAAATAGCTGTTGCCGGATCTCTTATCGAACCATGTATCCTTTATTTCTCCGTTCTGCATGACCTTAATCGCTGCCCATACTTCAAGATCCGTGCGACCTCCGGCCAGTTGCTCGTTGAATGACCAGTTTTTTTGAATCCGGTAGGCGATTTCGACCAAATATATATCCATGAGTTTCAAATCTTTTTTACCGCCGGTGCCGGTTCCGCCGGGAAGGCCTGTTCCTTCGGTGTCCTGTGGTTTACCCAGGTTCGGAGGGCCGGTCCTTTCGACCTGATCCTTCAGGCGGGCGATGGCCTTTTCGATCGGGTCGGGTCTCGATTCTTCGACTTTTTTTTCAATTCGGCTGATGGCACTTTTAACCACCTTGTCAGCTTTGAACGTCTTTTTTTTAAGGGCCTCCTTAACCTTTGTTTCCTTTGGCTCCAGAGAAATAGACGGTGAAGGTTTTTGAACGGTTTCAGGAGGTTTTTTGTCGGATAGGGTTGCAGTCTCGACTTTCTTTTCATTTGCGGGCGGTTTTTTAGGTTCCGCAGGCCCTTGTTTTACCGGTGCCGGGGCGCTTTTCGAATCCGGCAACGAAACAAGGCTAACGTTTATATATGACATAGAAGGCTTTTTGCTGGTGGCATAGCCGGGTGCTAAAATCAAGATCACAAATAGAACCAGATGGCATAAGAACGAAACAGCGAAGTTCAAAAAAAATGTCCGGCGTTCGCGTTCCTCCTCTTGGGGTGAATAGTTATGGGGGATTGTCTTTTGGTTCATCGGTTTTTTTGCTTTTTGTCAATTGCCTTTATTCGTTTCGCGAATCGGCTCCGTCACCATGCCCAGATTTTCAACCCCGGCCCCTTTTATTTCAGACATAACGCGAACAACAAACCCGTAAGGAATTTCCCGATCCGCCCGAAGATAGACCTCCCGTTCGTCCCGACCTTCAAGAATCGTTTTTAGCTTTTCCTGTAGAAAATCGAGGTCTACCTGGTATGTGTTGATAAACAGCTGGTTTTTGTTGTTAATGGTGATGACGAGATTCTCTTTTTTGGCCTCGAGCGGCTCTGAGGTGGTTTCCGGCAATGCGACATCTACACCTTGCATCATCATGGGTGCGGTTACCATAAAAATAATCAAAAGAACGAGCATAACATCTACAAATGGTGTTACATTAATATCGGACATCAGGCGATCGCCGTTGGTTCCAATTGCCATTATTGCTTCTCCTTAAACCGTAAGTGAACGAAAACGCTCCAATGGATGTCAAGGTTTATTTGTTTTATCCACGGTTTGAAGATTGGAGTTTCCGCACTGTTAACTCATTATATCACGTTCAATAATATTAAGAAAATCGGCGGAAAAATTTTGAAGTTCAGACTCGATAATTCTAATCTTCTGCATGAAATGATTAAATGCGATGACAGCAGGGATTGCAGCGGCCAATCCGGCCGCTGTTGCGACAAGCGCTTCTGAAATTCCCGGGGCGACGACGGCAAGGCTGGCCGAACCTTTGAGGCCGATGCCGTGAAACGAACTCATGATTCCCCACACGGTTCCGAATAATCCGATAAAAGGCGCTGTGTTCCCGGTTGTTGCGAGGAAAGGGACCATTCGAATCATTCGGGTCGTTTCACTGTTAATGGCACGGCGTAAGGCGCGTTTAACGTTGCCGGTTCCGGTGAATCTTGCACCTAAAGAAGCGCTTTCGGTCCCTGGTGTTTGTTTCGAATCCTGCACCATCGAAGCACCGGAACGGCTCAGATTTTTAAGTTCCGTATACCCCACGCGAAAAATCCTGGCAACGGGGCTTCCGCTTAGCTGCTTGGCCTTGTTAAACGCGCTTGAGAGATTCCGGCTCGACCAGAAGAAATCAATAAATTCAGCCGATTCTGCAAATGCTTTTTTGATATAGCGATATTTCATGATCATGATTGCCCAGGACATAACTGAAAAAAATAAAAGGAGCAGCAGCACAAACTTTACCATCGGTCCTGCATGAATCATCATGTTGAGTATATCTAAATTCGTAGCATTCATATAAAACTCCGTAAGTTAAAAATTAAATGATACTGTTTGTTTTCAAAAAAAACAATCAACAAACAAAATGGTTTGACCTTTGAACTATATGAACCTGGTTTTGCTGTCAAGAAATTTGGTTGTTCCTAATATTTTCATTCATTTTTAGGTTGCTTTTGGAACAACCTGCAAATACACATAAAAGCTGAAACAGCGGCTCCTTTCGAAAAATAGGAAAGAGAAAAGAGGACAAGGGAAACCACGGATAAACACAAATTAAAATAATAATATTTATGTTCATTTGCGTCCATTTGCGGTTATCTATTTTCTAATTCCTCATTAAACTTAAAAAATTAAGGATCATTCTATGAAAAATATCTCAAATCTACTGTTTAAAGCAAATATTTTAAAAAAAATTCCCAGATCCGGCTACCATTTTTTAGGGTCAGGTAAGGAATCCGTGGCGGAACATTCATTTAGTGTTTCGTTCATTGCCTTTGTCATGGCTCAAATGGAACCGGATATTGATGCCTTAAAACTGATCGCCATGTGCCTGGTTCATGATCTTCCGGAGGCGAAGACAGGGGACCTGAACTATGTCCAGAAAAAATACGTAACGGCAAATGAAAATAAGGCCGTGGAGCATATAACCAAGAGTTTGCCGTTTGGCACCACACTCGCTGAGTTGATATCGGAATTCAATGAACGTCGATCCATAGAGTCCAAACTGGCCCATGATGCAGATCAACTGGCGCTTATTCTGGATTTAAAAACCCTTTCGGATATCGGATACGCTCCCCCGAAAAAGTGGCTTCCGTTCGCTTTAAAGCGTTTGGAGACCAAAACCGGTCAGGCCATTGCTCAAAATATTATGGAAACAGAATGGGACGCCTGGTGGCTTGAAAATTATATTGACAGCCCGGCTAAAAAAGAATAATTTTTTTTGTTTGAGCTAGAATGAACATTATGTTTTAAAAGAATAAGTTAAACACGGTTTTGTTCCGCCGTTATTCATGTCATAATACGTTCAACATATCGGAGGAAAAAAAATGAATTGGTTCACCAATACCTTCGGGAGTTCTGTAGGAAAAAAACTGATGATGGCGGCTACCGGCCTTTTGTTCTGTGTTTTTCTGCTGTTGCATCTTGCCGGCAATTTGACCATTTACATGGGTAAAGATGTTTTTAATTCCTATTCAGAACATCTCCATTCTTTAGGCCCCCTCCTTACCTTGGCGGAATGGGGGCTTTTAATTTTTGCCGTTATCCATATTTCTACGGGCCTGCTCCTTTTTTATCAGAATTTCAAAGCCAGACCCGAACGATATTCAGTCAATAAACGTGCGGGCGGCCGAACGCTTGGATCGGCTACCATGCCGTACACCGGCGTTATCTTGCTTTTGTTTGTTATTTACCACCTGCTCAATTTTCATTTTGTGGATAAAACCCATACCACCATTTTTCAGATTGTAGCGAATGCATTTGCACAGCCAAGCTATGTCTTGATTTATACCTTTGCCATGATCATTGCGGCGGTTCATGTCAGCCATGGATTTTGGAGCGCATTTCAGACCCTTGGCGCCAATCATCCGAAATACACGCCTTTTCTAAGAGGCCTGAGTCTGGTATTCAGCCTGGTTGTCGGGATCGGGTTTGGTTTTATTCCGATTTATGTTTCGCTTTTAGTATAAGGAGATCATCATGCAGCTTGACGCAAAAATTCCTTCAGGTCCACTTTCAGAAAAATGGGATAAACACCGTTTTGAGCTTAAACTTGTCAATCCGGCCAACAAAAGAAAATATAGTATCATTGTGGTGGGTACCGGTCTTGCCGGTGGATCAGCAGCGGCCTCACTGGCCGAACTCGGCTATTATGTAAAAAATTTCTGTGTCCAGGACAGCCCGCGGCGTGCCCACAGTATTGCCGCTCAAGGCGGAATCAACGCCGCCAAAAACTATCAAAATGACGGCGACAGCATCTGGCGCCTTTTTTACGATACCATCAAGGGCGGTGATTTCAGGGCCAGAGAAGCCAATGTGTATCGCCTGGCTCAGGTCAGTAACCATATTATCGACCATTGTGTTGCCCAGGGGATTCCCTTTGCACGCGAATACGGCGGGCTCCTTGCCAATCGAAGCTTTGGCGGTGCTCAGGTTTCCAGGACATTTTACGCCAGAGGCCAGACCGGCCAACAACTTCTTTTAGGCGCATACGGTTCACTGATGCGGCAGGTGGCGGCCGGCCGGGTCACCCTGTTTCCTCGCCGGGAAATGCTGGACCTGGTGGTGATCAACGGCCAGGCAAGGGGCATCGTCGTCCGAAATCTGGTTACCGGAGAAATTGAAAGCCATGCAGCCGATGCCGTGGTTATGTGCACCGGCGGATACGCCAATGTGTTTTACCTTTCAACCAATGCCATGGCATCCAATGTGAGTGCAACATTCAGGGCCTATAAAAAAGGCGCTTTTTTCGCCAACCCTTGTTATACGCAAATTCACCCAACGTGCATCCCGGTGCATGGAACCTACCAGTCCAAACTGACGCTCATGAGTGAAAGTTTGCGAAATGACGGTCGTGTTTGGGTGCCGAAAACGCCCGGAGACAAACGGCTCCCGAATCAGATCCCAGAATCTGAAAGAGATTATTACCTTGAAAACAAATACCCAAGTTTCGGGAACCTGGTTCCCCGGGATGTGGCGTCGCGGAATGCCAAAGCGCAGTGCGATATGGGCAAGGGCGTCGGAGAAACCGGTTTTGCGGTGTATCTTGATTTCAAGGATGCCATCAAAAGAGACGGGAAAGATGTCATTGCCCAAAAATACGGCAATCTTTTTCAGATGTATGAAAAAATCACCGCTTCGAATCCGTATGAAGAACCCATGATGATTTACCCGGCATCTCATTATGTAATGGGAGGTCTGTGGGTCGATTACAACCTCATGAGCACCTTGCCGGGGCTTTTTGTTCTGGGAGAGGCCAACTTTTCGGACCACGGTGCCAACCGCCTGGGCGCCAGCGCTTTGATGCAGGGACTGGCGGACGGTTATTTCGTGATTCCCTATACTATCGGCGGATATCTTGTCGGAATGGATCACTCGGACGTAACCACCGATCATCCGGCGTTCAAAGATGCGGTTCAATACGTAAATGAACGCGTGAAACGTCTTCTGGCCATAAACGGAAAACGGACAGTGGATGACTTTCACCGTGAGTTGGGTCATATTCTGTGGGAATATTGCGGCATGTCGAGAAACGACGAAGGTCTTCTGAAGGCCAGGAACATGATACAGGCACTTCGGAAGGAGTTCTGGCAAAATGCCATGGTACCGGGTTCCGACAAAGATTTCAATCAGAGCCTGGAACGTGCCGGCCGGGTGGCCGATTTTCTCGAGTTTGCAGAACTTTTGGTCATTGATGCCTTTGAGCGCAAAGAATCCTGCGGCGGCCATTTTAATGAAGGCTACCAGACCGAGGAAAACGAGGCAAAGCGCGATGATGAGAATTTCTGTCATGTGGCCGCATGGGAATATAAAGGGGATGACACGGAACCCGAACGACACATAGAACCGCTTGTTTTTGAAAACGTCCAATTGACACAGAGGAGTTACAAGTGACAAAAAATATAAACATTACGCTTAAGGTCTGGCGCCAAAAGAACGCCAACGTTAAAGGCGGTTTTGAGACCTATCATGCCACCCATATCTCAACAGACATGTCATTTTTGGAAATGATCGATGTCGTTAACGAACAGTTGACCCTTGACGGCAAGGACCCCATTGCGTTTGATCATGACTGCCGGGAAGGGATCTGCGGCATGTGCGGTGCCGTCGTCAACGGGCGTGCACACGGGCCTGAAAAGGGAACCACGCTGTGCCAGCTTCACATGCGGCATTTTTCCGACGGTGATACCATCGTCATCGAACCCTGGCGCGCCAGGGCATTTCCCATCATAAAGGATCTTGCCGTGGATCGCAGCGCCTTCGACAAGATCATCATTGCAGGGGGGTATATCTCCGTAAACACCGGCGGTGCGCCGGATGCCAACGCATTACCCATCCCCCAGGAAATTGCGGAAAAAGCAATGGACGCAGCTGCTTGTATCGGATGCGGGGCGTGTGTTGCGGCATGTCCCAATGCTTCGGCCATGCTTTTTACCGGGGCAAAGATTTCCCAGTTTGCCCTTCTTCCCCAGGGGAGACCGGAAGCGGCCCGTCGGGCTCTGGCCATGGTTCAAAAAATGGACGAACTTTGTTTCGGCAACTGCTCCAACGAAAGAGAATGCGAGGCGGAATGCCCCAAAGAAATCTCCATCTCCAATATCGCCCGAATGAACCGGGAATTTTATAAAGCCGGCTTTGGTTCCGCAGTCAGGTAATACCTATCCGAAGGGTACTACAATAGTGGACATGATCGGGTGACATTTATTTTTCTCTTGTCGGTTTTTGTGGTATCTTAGATTTCATCCATTTGATTATTCAAATTAACTCGGAGCCCGCCATGGATACAAAAAAATTAATCATCTCAGACCCCGGCGTGATGATGGGCAAACCTGTCGTTGCCGGTACACGTATTACCGTAGAACTCCTCCTTGAGAAGCTGGCTGCCGGTGAAAGCGTCGAGCAGATTCTCGATGAGCATCCTCGTCTGACCCGAGAAGCGATTCATGCGGCGTTATCGTTTGCTGCTCAAGCGCTCCGTGCTGATGTTGTCTATCCAATTCCCGAATCTGCCGAATGTATTTCATAAAGGATTTGGCTTAAAATTTAATAAGTTCTCTTTCTGTTTCAGGATAGACAAAGATTGCTCTGGGAAACCTATAATAAAACTGAATTGACATGTGGCAGGATGTTCTTGTTTTGACAACGATAACAACGGCATCTGTTATGAGATCCGATTTTTGAGTGGTGATAGATCAATGGTTTTGACAATACTGATTTTCGTGAGGGAATCTCAATAGATCACAACCAATGCCAGAGCTGAGATCAGAAGCTATCTTTAAAACAATTGCGTCTTGATATTTACAGTGCCAATTTGATACATGTCAATTTAGCAGATTTCGTCTAATCGCAAGATATTTGTATTAAACCACAACCCCTCCTTCCAATAAATTCATCCAGCTAATTAATGCCACATTTTGATATATATCAATTTGAATTAATTCAAAAAACTATGCAAATAATGTAATAGCTTTTTGTGAATCTGCCACATACTGCATAATTAAAGTCTTAAGCAAGCGCCAATTAATATGCCACACGATGTAACAGTGGCAAATTTATGGCAGAATTATAAAGGATGGCTGTTAAACATTTATCATCAAATATCTACGGCACTGCTCTAATTAATTGAAATATCGGTAGGATAAGGATTTTCTCAAGCTTGGCATATATGTTGCTTGAAGCAGAATATCTCAAGTTTAAATAAGGATAAGCTATTTATAACTACTATTATACTGAGGAGAAATTAAAGATGAAAAGATATTTTAATCTCTTGGTGGCTTCATTGCTGCTAATATTTTTTGTTGGATGCGGTAGCAGCGGAGGTTCGAGTTCTGAAACAAATGATACTCAAACAACTTCAATCCCTGAGCCAATTACTTCAAACCTTGCGCCGGTCGCAAATGTTGTGGCAGATCAAACCGTAACGGTTGGAAATTCGATGAATTTGTACAGCACCGGCAGCTATGACCCGGATGAAAATTATCCTCTAACGTATGAGTGGCAGATAATCTCCAAACCAAGCGGAAGCGAGGTTGAGTCATTCGTTCCTGACTTCACTGCCCCGTCATTTACTTTCACAGCTGATTCTTCTGGAGAGTATAAGATTCAACTGGTGGTCGGCGACAGCTTGGGTACGAAAAGCGAGCCTTATGAAGTAGTGGTGAGCGCATCCGACGATTCAAACTTAATGCCGGTGGCTGATGCCGGTCCGGATCAGACGCTTGCCTATGTAGGAATAAACGTTGACCTTGACGGCAGCCGGAGCTATGATCCGGACGGCAATCCGATTACCTATGCCTGGAGTATTATCCAAAAACCGGAGGAAAGCTCCGCTGTTCTGACTGATCCAACTGCTGTCAACCCAACGTTTGTGGCCGATTTGCTCGGCTCCTATGTCATCGAGCTGAAAGTGACCGACAGCCTTGGATTGGAAAGTTTAACAGATGAGGTGGTAATTACTTCTGAAAATGTAAAACCAGTGGCTGATGCCGGTGTAAACCAGGTGGTGGTTTTAGGGGATATCGTCAACCTCGATGGCAGCGACAGCTATGATGTAAATCCGGATGATCAGCTAACCTATAGCTGGAATATAGTCTCTAAGCCTATAGAAAGCCCGACCGAACTAATCGATTCTGACACGGTAAATCCTTACTTTGAAGCCAACTTTCAGGGGACATACATCCTGAACCTGGTGGTCAATGATGGTACTGTTGATAGCGACCCCAGCGATGTAACGATTTCTGTTTTAGATGAAGACAATCCAGATGACGTTATTATCAATGCATTGATGGACGCAATTCTTGCTATTAATGAACTTGATGCCGATGACTTCAATAATGAAAAGAATAGAGACACCCTGACTAGTAAGATCATAGAGGTGATCAATATTGGCACTTACGATCAAGCTATGTTAGATAAGTTGAGGGATGATATCGGCAGCAAAATGGATGGGTGTGCCAATGGTACCGAGCCTGACCAGAACGACTGGATTATGAATTGTACTGCTCAGGATGCTGTTTATCCACTTATAAAGCTGGCCATATTAGAATTGGAAAAGATTCTAACCCCACAATAATTGAATATTAAAAAACGAAGGCAGGGCTTTTGTCGAGCCCTGCCTTTTAATATTCTCAGCTTGTTACGTTTTACTGCTATGTATGGCCGGAACTTTTAGCCTAAATTTTATAGATATCAAAATGCCTGCTAATTTGTTTTAAGCACCAATAATAGCAATATATAAGGATCGTTAGCCCAAAAAATGCGTCATTGGATTTTAGGATTTTAACATTGTAATTGCTTAGTATTTCGAAATGATAATTTGAAAAAACCCGTTTATTTGCATATCTCTTAATTTTATAGGTAGACCAGAGCGCATATGACCTTAAAAGGGGATGAAAATGGAGTTTAATCCTACAACCATATGGTTTATTCTGGGTTTGATATTGACGATGTCAGAGTTCTTGGTACCCGGAGTTATATTGGTCTTTTTCGGAGTAGCCGCGTGGGTTGTTGCTGCCAGCACCTATTTTGGGTTAACCGGATCTTTTGAATCTCAAGTGCTGCTATTTTCCATAACATCCATAGTACTTCTCTTCTCTCTTCGAAGATGGATTAAGGGCAAGTTTTCCGGTCATGTCAGCGATGTTCAGGACCTTTCCCAAAATCTGAATGAGTTTATCGGCAAAAACGTTTTGGTAATAAAAGACGTGATGCCGGGAAAACCTGTGGGCAAGGTCGAATTCAAGGGAGCCACCTGGAGTGCTGTTTCAGATGAATATATCAAAAGCGGCGACTGGGCGATCATAACCGAACTGGAGGGAATTACTCTGAAAATTAAAAGAAAATAAGGAGGATATAATGGATATGGGTGTCATTGTTACAGTTGGAATTACCGTACTGGTTGTAATTACGATTTTTAAGACTGCACGAATCGTACCTCAAAAAAACGCCTTTATTATCGAAAGTCGAATTCCTCAATGGTGTAATAACGCTGCATGGCAAGGTGTTTCTTGCTCGGCTGTAGGTATTGGCCGATGGTCAAGATGTCCACGCCCCAACTGCGCTGGTCGCGCATCACTGCTTTGACCTCGTCCATCGTTTCGCCAAGTCCGAGCATGATGCCGCTCTTGGTCAGCACGTCGGGGTCGAGTTTCTTCGCATTGGACAGGGTCGCCGCCGCCCACTCGTAGTTATCCTGCGGTTGGACGGTCTTGAACAAACGCGGGACGGTCTCCACATTGTGATTCAAAATTTCAGGGCGGGCATCCATGACAATCTTCAAGGCTTCGATGCTGCCCTTGAAATCGGGGATCAATACTTCAATCGAACAGCCGTGCAGCAACTCGCGGATGCGGCGAATCACCATCGCAAAAATGGGAGCGCCGCCGTCGCGCCGTTCATCGCGGTTGACCGAAGTAATGACAGCATGCTTCAGTTCCATTGCTTTCACGGCTTGTGCCACGCGCTCGGCTTCACCCCAGTCCAGCAGGGCGGGTTTGCCGTGTTTGATGTCGCAGAACGCGCAGGTGCGTGTGCATACGTCGCCGAGCATCAGGAAGGTCGCCGTACCGCTGCCCCAGCATTCGCCGAGGTTTGGGCACATGGCTTCTTCGCACACGGTATGCAGTTCTTTTTTACGCATCAACCCGTGCAGCCATTCGTAGGT